>DATIGJ010000030.1:0-12297 GCA_035454765.1 Patescibacteria group bacterium | reverse complement strand
GTGGCAACCAAAGCTATTCCCGAACAAAAAACACATATTCTCTCAACAAGCGGTATGGTCAAATATGCCAAAGAGTCACCAACAGATAAATTTATTGTCGCAACAGAAACAGGTATGCTTCACAGACTGAAAAAAGAGAGTCCCAAGAAAAAGTTTATTCCGCTTCGAAAAGATATGGTTTGTGAATTTATGAAAATGATTACCCTTGAAAAACTGCTCAACAGTCTCAAAAATCTTGAGTTTGAAGTCAAAGTACCCAAAGAAATTGCAGAAAAAGCTCGCCTCCCCATTGAACGCATGCTCGCGATTGGATAACTATTTCCTTCTAAACATCCTGTGTAGCTGATTAATATCTATTATCATTTTCGTTGGTCTGCCGTGGGGACAGGTGGCATTATTGTTTGTCATTTCAAGTTTTTCTATTAAATCTTTTGCTTGTTTTTTCGTCAGTGACTCCCCTGCTTTGACAGCAGCACGACAGGCGAGATAAGCAATTAATTTTTGTGAGAGTACATCAATATCTTTAAGGTTTCTTTCTTCAAATAAATCAGCAAGCATTTCAGATACCAACTCTGCGATGTTTCTATCCTGAAAAAGCATTGGAATTGCTTGAACCAAAAATGTATTATCTTTAAATTGTTCTATCGTAAAGCCTAAATCTGCAAAAAGAGGCAGATGTTCCAACATCAACTGGCCGTCAGAAAAACTCAAATCTATCAAAAGTGGCTTTGGTAACTGAAACTGCGGCTGATTTTTTTTCTTCTGTTTAAATGCCTCGAGAAATTGTTCATAAAGAATTCGTTCATGGGCAGCATGTTGATCCACTAAAAGCATACCAAACCTACTTTGGGTCATAAGATACGTATTATGCATCTGTACAATCTCCTTTCCCGTAACATTTGCATCACGAACTCTGATGTCCCAGGGTATTGTTTGTTCTTTTAATACTCTACCTGTATAGGATTGTGTTATTTCTCTATCTCCAAGACTAATACCAAAAGATGTTTCGTCATAGAACGTTACATTATTTTCAGCAAGGGTTTGAGCAATCGCCTTATGCAAGACCATTGAAATTGTTGTACTATCAACAAACCGAACGTGTTCCTTGCGTGGATGAACGTTTACATCAACCTGTTCAAAAGGAAGAGATAGTGATAGAAAAAAAACCGGTTGTGTTTTTTTCATAAGGAGTGTCTCGTACGAATCTTTAATAACTGAAGAAAAAAGCTTATCCGTGATGCTTCGCCTATTCACAAACAAAAATTGTTTTTTTGTTCCGATTGTTGATGCTTGAGGCGTACCAATAAAACCACTAATCGTTATCAAAGTATCCTGATAGAAAACCGGAAGAAGATTAGTAATAATTTTTTCCCCGAACAGTATTGCCAATCGCTCTCGAAAATTAGTTGTTTGTGGTAAGTCGAAAATAGTTTTTTTATTATGTGTTAAAACAAACGAAATTTCAGGATGGGATAAAACACTATGTGAAAGAATCCCAAGAATGTGTCGAAATTCCGTTTGCTGGGACTTGAGAAATTTTTTCCTTGCAGGAACAGTATAAAACAAATGCGAAACAATAACAGTTGTTCCTTGCGGCATACCAATGGAACCCGAATCAACAATCTTGCCTTCACTAATGTCGACAAAGGAACCACCTACCGATTTTTTTATGCGGCTTTGGATATAAAGATTACTAATAGCGGCAATGCTGGCAAGTGCTTCTCCACGAAATCCAAGTGATGCGATATGATTCAAGTCATCAATGGTTGTTAGTTTACTCGTTGTGTGCAGCTTAAATGATTCCATGAGATCCTTAAGACTCATACCAATACCGTTATCCGTCACTGTTATTTTCTTCAAACCTGCTTCTTCGAGATGGATCACAATACGAGTCGCTTGTGCATCAATGGAATTTTCAATAAGCTCTTTAACAGCATAAGCAGGACGTTCTATCACTTCACCGGCTGCAATTTTGGCAATAATGTTGGGCGGAAGTTGTCTAATTTTAATCTGCATGGAGTAGTTCTTTCTCCTGCATTGTAAAGAGTTTCAGTTTGTCTTTCAACTCTGATAATGTGTTAAGAGCATCAAGTGGTGTCATATTGGCAATATCAAGCTTTTCAAGTTCTCTATGAATAAAACGATCAAGAACAGTGTCATTCTGAGCTAACGGCAAAGAATCTTGTTTTTGAGATATTTCACCATCTTTCATGATGACAGGGGCGTGACGCTGCTCTAATTCATGCAATAGCTCATTCGCACGAGTGACGACATCCTGTGGGATCCCCGCCAATTTTGCGACAGCGACACCGAAGCTATGTGATGCGCCACCAGGTAAGAGTGTATGAAGAAAGACAGGATCGCCTTTTTCATTCACAACAGCCATATGAAAATTTTTGATTTGTTTTGGATATTTTTCCTCCAAAACTTGTAATTCGTGGTAGTGTGTTGCAAATAATGTCTTCGCCTTTGTTTGTTGTACCAAATATTCCGCAACTGCCCAGGCAATACTAATACCATCATATGTGCTCGTGCCGCGACCTATTTCATCCATGATAATCAATGATTGTTTGGTTGCATTATTGAGAATGTTTGCTGTCTCAACCATCTCAACCATAAATGTTGAGAGACCAGACGTGATGACGTCCGATGCACCACTTCGAACAAAAATACGATCTACGATGCTCAGATGCGCTTTTTCAGCTGGGACAAAACTGCCAATCTGATTCATCAAAACAAGCAAGGCGACTTGACGGATAAAAACGGATTTTCCCGCCATGTTTGGACCCGTAATAAGAAGTAATTGTTGATTGATGGTATCAAGAGTGACGTCATTTGGGACAAATTGACTTTCTTCCAAAAGTCTTTCAACTACGGGGTGGCGTCCATTGATGATTCTGATCTCTCCTGAATATAATAATTTGGGTCGGATGTAATTATTCTTTTCCGCAATATGAGCAAAATTAAGGAGACAATCAAGCTCTGCAATAGCTTCTGACGCTTCTTGTAATGGTGCTGTTTGCTCTAAAACAGTATGTAAAATGTTCTGAAATAACTCATATTCAAGATCATTGATTTTTTGTTCTGCTGTCAGGATAATTTCTTCCTGTTTTTTTAATTCCGGCGTAATAAACCGTTCACCATTTACCAAAGTTTGTTTGCGAATATACGTATCAGGTACTGCATCAAGATTTGCTTTACTTACTTCTATGTAAAATCCGAAAACCTGATTAAATCGTACTTTGAGGGACGTAATGCCTGTTTTTTGACGTTCCTGTTGTTCAAGTTCCAAAATCCAATCGCGGCTGCCAGTGACAATCTTTCGTAAACGATCCACTTCACGATCAATACCTTTTGCGATCATTCCACCTTCTCGAATACTTACTGGTGGTTCTGAGACGATATTTTTTGTAATATAGTGCATAATAGTTTCAATTTCTTTCCGTATACGTTTTTGTAGTTCTTTTATTAACTCACCATCCAAGCTAGTCAGCTCTTCTTTTATAGTAAGCACAACCTGTAACGTATTTTTTACATTTACTAAGTCACGTGCATTTCCAAGTCCCACAGACAATCGCGAAAGGAGTCGTTCAATATCATTCACTCCAGCAAGCAGTTCTCGAAGTTTCAGTCTTTTTTCTCTTTTGTTATTTAACATATCCACAGCATCATGGCGTCTGGTAATTGCCTCTTTCTCACAAAGCGGCTTATGTAGCCAATTTTTGAGCATTCGGCCACCCATCGCAGTTATTGTTTCATCAAGAATGGACAAAAGTGAACCACGTTCTTCGTTATCTCGAATAGTTTCAAAAAGTTCAAGATTTACTCTGGTGGACCGATTCAGAAGGACATGATTATCTGTTGGGTTATACTGAATTTTTCGGATATGCCCAACCGTTCCTTTTTGTGTTTCTTGTAAATACCCAAGAAGACTTGCTGCTGACTGAAGAGCCCAATGTTTTTTTTCAATACCAAATCCAGCAAGTGTCGCGGTACCAAAATGTTTTTTGAGAACCTGTTTTGCACTATCTGCATAGATATCCCATTGGGTAAAAGGAAATGTATTTAACTCTTTTTGCTGTTTCAGTATCCGTAAAAACGTCGGATCGTTATACAAAAATTCCGGTAAAATACATTCCGCCGGTTGCAATCGTGCAAGCTCATCTTGCAGGGTTTGTTCTTTATTGTCAGTGATTATTTCATTTGTTGCAAAATAACCAGTCGAAATGTCTGCAACAGAAATTGCAAGCATGTTTTCCTTCGTCAGAACACTAATAATATAATTGTTTTCTTTTTTTGCAAGTGATTTTTCATCGAGAACAGTACCAGGTGTAACTATCCGCACGACATCCCGCTCGACAAGGCCTTTTTTATTTGGCGGAGAAAGTTGTTCACAAATTGCTACTTTATATCCAGCTTTTACGAGTTTATTCAGATATGCATCAACCGCGTGGTATGGTACGCCGGCCATCGGAATTCTGCCGTTTTTACCATTCGATTTGCCTGTAAGAGTAATATTGAGAATTCTCGCACCAATATGTGCGTCTTCCAAAAAAAGTTCATAGAAATCTCCCATGCGGTAAAAAAGAAGACAATCCTGATACTGTTTCTTGATGGCAAAATATTGCTTCATCATGGGGGTACTAAAATCAGGCTGCATAAGAACCATTATAGTCTTTTTTACAATGATTGTCAGGCCAAATTATGAAAGTAAAATCTACTTGATACAGCCCCATAGTTATACTTGGGCTAACTTCTATGAGATTTAGAGAAGGTATATGTAATAATGATAGAGTTCGTGAACAAGAAGCTACGAGCGCAACATGATCGTATATATTAGAACTGAATTAGCTAAAAATCGAAGTGCTTTACAACTTATTAGACAAGTCAATTTGTTACGAACGGGTGAAGACTTGTACGATTTACCCATAAAATAGTTTCATCTTCTTCATTTGTCCTCTTTTTGTCTGGTATTACAATCTAATCATGACTATAATAGCTCCTAATTATGGTGGAAGCGGCAGTAAACGCACGCGGAAGAGTAACGCAAGCAAGATTTAGAACACTAACAGAAAGTGGTCGTGTTGTCATGACACATACTGCTAACTACGAACCGAATAGAAATCTTCATGCAAAAACAGCCATTGTGTATATTCCAGGTATTTTTCTTGGCGGTAGAGATGATACTGCAGGGAAAGTTGCCCAGCCTCTTGCTCATGTTTTTGATATGCGAGCGCGAGCGGTTTCTGTAGAAATGTCAAGAAAAGGTCAAAAATCACCTCAAGAGGAAGCCACAGGAATCAACAATTATTTGCACATGCTCACTGAGCGACAGGGTTTTGAGCGATTTATTATGGTAGGTATGTCCTATGGAGCAAGTGTAGCAATTTCTGTTGCCGCACATAATGAACGAATTGCAGGATTGGTACTCGTTAGTCCACGACTCAACCATCTGCCGAGGTTCTATTTAAAATTAGGTGCGGTAAGAGATGCTGTTGGTACAGTAACAGATAGAATTTTACATCCAATAAGAAGTAAAGAAGAAGACAAGTTTATTGGTCGGTATGTTGGTGATTCTGTTCGAGGTGCGGCAAAAACAGCCAGTCGAAGGCAATTTTCAGGTACAATTAGTGCTTGCGTACCCTCTAATCCTGATACTGCTCGTATCAGAGTTCCGGTGAGTATCATTACAGGTGATCGTGATTATCTTGCCCATCCAAATAATATTATTCCTGATGCTACCTATAGACAAAATCCGGATAGACGGACAAAATTTCTTAAAGAATGTTATTTCCGAAATGCTCCTACAGTATCCATGGACATCATTCCTGGCGGAAGGCACGGCTATGCTTTAGCACATCCGTACGAAGTAGCAGCTTTGGCTCGACAAGCTATGGAAAATATGAAAGTATTGCCTCAAAATGAGAGAAGAAGGAGAAGAGAAGTTAGATAAGAAAATTTCTGGCATTTCTTTTTACCCGTTCTGTGACGTGATTAATGACTACTCCCTGATCAAATTGTCCATAGAGAACAATTGCGCCTAGTGGCGCCAGTAAAATCGCCGGAAGGGCTAAGAGATCTTCTTCCCCATCAATGACGAGGATCTGCTGGTGATTCGTTTCTAAAAATTGGTTTATTTTTTGTTGTAATGCGTTCACGGCTGCAGTATTAATTGTTCCTTGTGCATTAATAACTTTTTCTCCTTGTTCCTGATCTACATTTTCAATTATTTCCCTTCTGGTTTTAAAATCAATTACACTGATGGCAGGGGTATATTCTTTTTCAATTAAAGAATTAACAATAATATCGCCAACAGCGATCACGATGGTATCTTCGTTAATTTTAGCTAAAACATCTTCTGTGGTTGCCAATATATCGCCAAACGGATTGCGAAGTTTTGAACGAGTGTCTTCTGATAAATGCAGACTTTCTGTAAAAAGATTTTTATAGACGAAGCCTCTTTTATCAATCTCTCCTTTTCTGATTCTTTCGGAAGTAATATTCTCGCCATTATCATCTTTTACATACTCAACAGCAATAACGTTAAGCTCTGGGAATCCGATTTCTTGACGTTTCTCATTAATTTTATGGACATTCGGAATATTTTCTTCGGTGACAAAAATCGCTTCAATAGCTGATTCATCAAGCGTATTACCGAAAATATCGGAAATAGGCATAATTGTCGTCTTCCTCTCTGCCTGATGTTTTGTGATGAATTCCTTGACGTGCTTCTCTCTCACTTCATAAGGTTCGATCTGCTCGGCAAGGGTTTTGTGTGCAAATAAGTCATCCGTTGCGATACCAATCATCAGTTCATCCGACTGTGCAATCGCGGTAGCAAGCAATTTTTCGTGCCCGAGATGAAAATGATCAAATGTCCCCCCAACAACTGCTTTTTTATATTTTTTTTCATTCTCCATGAAGAAAGTATAGCAGAGAAGAAAAATTTGCAGAAGATTTAAAATAGTAAATGAAGCTCAAATCGGTAATTAGGTTGAGAATATAGTAAAAAATTAATTTTGAGGAGCTTGAAGCACCTCTTTAATAATAGCAATAACTTGTTTGGGATCATATTCACTTTTTATTAAGTACTTTATTGCTCCTTTTTGTAAAGCAAATGCTGCATCCTTTTTATTTGCAAGGTTGGTAAGCATAACAACTTTAATCTTTGCAAGAAAAGGATCTGTTTTTAGTTTTTCCAGGGTTTGTAGACCATTTAATCTTGGCATCATAACATCCAAAAGAATAAGATCTGGTATAAATGTTTTTGCTTTCTCATATCCTTCTACTCCATCAAGTGCCATTTCAATATAAAATCCTTCAAGTTGCAGTACTCGCTTATACATACGCGCCATGAGTGGATCATCTTCAATGATAAGTATTTTATTCATCTGGGCCTCCTTTTTCCTGTATCTCGACTGGTGTTGTCTTCATCTTTTCCTGATACTCTTTTGTTTGTGATTGTGTGGCAATAGGAATTATTAAGCTAAACGTTGACCCCTTTCCAAGTTCTGATTTCTCAAGGGCAATATCTCCTCCCATATCTTTCATCATTAGTTTTGAAATATACAAACCAAGTCCAGTTCCTTTGGTGTTATCACGAGTTAAAATATTCGATTCTGCCTGTTGAAATTTTCTAAAAAGAAGATTTTTGTTGGCTTCAGCAATACCAGCACCAGTATCGGTTACCAATACTTTTATATGATGTTCTAATTGCTGGAAAGAAAGACTGATACCACCTTGTTCAGTAAATTTGATCCCATTACCAACAAGATTGACAAGAGCCTGTCTGCTTCTATTTTTATCTGCATACACCAGTGGTAGTGGTTGAACTGGTTGATCAACCCGTAGATATAATTTTTTACGAGAACCTGTCACATCATATTCCTTGACGACATTTTGACAAAGTTGTACAAGTTCAAAGGGTTCACTTTCATATTGTACTTTGCCTTGTTCAATACGTGACATATCAAGAAAATCATTCACGATATCAATAAGCCGCAAGCTTGATTCATGAATATCAGTAATAATTTCTTTTACTTCAGGATTTTGAATATCTTTCATAAAATAATCAATAATCATTGAAGAATTACCTCGGATAGCTGTCAGAGGTGTGCGTAATTCATGAGATGCAATGGAGAAAAATTCATCATGAGAACGTTCAACTACTTTTTGTTCTGTAATATCATCAATAAGCATCACCGTACCAATAGTTGCGAAGGTTTCTTTACTAATAATCGGCGCAATAAAGATATTTAAAAATAACATTTTATAAGGAATTTCTTTGAGTACAATAGTCACTTTTCTCTTTTTGGCTTCTTCAATTTGTTCAATAATATCAACCTTTTCACGTAATGCAGCTTGAATATAATTGATATCAATGTGTCCCTTTAGCTGACTCACATCAACTACTCTTTGTGCAGGATGAGCTGTCTTCGTATTCAGAGTTAAAATATCTTCAGCAGCGGTGTTAATTAAAATAACTTTATTATCAGGTCCTGTCATAACATATCCCATGGAAAGACTGTTAATGGAAGCCTGGAGTCGGTCTTGTTCATAAGAGAGCTGTTGTGTTCTTTCTATCACCTTTCGTTCTACATTTTCTTTTTCTTTTTGCAGCTCCGCAGTTTTTTCTTTTACTTTCTGTTCAAGGTCGGTATATAATCCCTGTAATTTATCTGCCATGACATTAAAAACGGTGGAAAGCCTGCCTATTTCATTATTTGCTGTAACAGCAACTCTTTGCGTAAAGTCTCCTCCTGACATTTTTTCTGTCGCTTCGGTCAGAATAATTAAGGGTTTGATAATTCGCTTGGAAAGATAATATCCGGAAACAATAGCAAGAAAGGAGCTGAAAATAATAATTAAAATTGACAGTTTAAATATTTCAAGTATTCCAGCGTATGCCTCAGCAACCGGTAATTCGATAACAACAGCCCAATCCGGATTACCAAGGGGAACAAACGTAGAAACAACATCAATATTTTGAATACCCTTTGAAATATTTATTTCTTCTATCACATCTGTCTTTTTCAATGAAATAAATTCGTCTACTTCACGTACGTGTTTGAGATTTTCACCTTTTAAAACACGGCTTGTATCATGATAGGCGAGTAAATCACCTTGGTTATTAACGACATACGCAACACCCTCGTTACCTACTTGAAGATTGCTCACAAGATCCCACATAAATTTAAGATTTACTTCAGCCGCAACAACTCCAATAAAATCCCCAAAAATATCTTTTTGTGGTACTGCAATCAGAATTTTTGGTTCACCTGTCCCTTGATCCAGATAGACAGTACTTATATAATTTTGGTCATTTTTAACAGCTGCCAAAAGTTGTGTTTTTTCTTTAATTTGTGCTTGTTTCAGAGCAAAATTTGATACACGAGAAGCAACTTCTAGTTGATCGCCTTTCGTATCTAAAATAATTAATTGACGAAATGATGGATCAAGTCCCAATAATTTCTGAAGGGCTACATTCCGTTCTTCTTCAGTAGCTTGTATAAAATTCGTAAAGCGCGTTGTCACCCGTAATGCGTGTGCTTTTTCTTCAATAAAACTTTTTACTTCACTTGCTGCCTGTTGAGCAATTAAACGCTGCTGGGCAATAATTGCGTTTTGCTGTGTTTGAAAATTAAAAAATGTATCTAAAGAAATAGAAAAGATTAAAACTAAAACGCCTACCAATAAAAAAGCCAGCATGAGAGTCGCAGCAAGACTCTTTGAAGGGATCTGTTTTTTTTCATCACTTGAATTGGGCATGGGGGTAATTATCTGATAATTTTTCTCGCTCTGCTTAATAACGCCTCACTGATGGTTAAACCGTTTTTTTGTGCTACTTTATAATTGATGACGAGATAATTTTCTGCTGAAATGACGGGAATTGTTCCAGCTGGAGTACCTTTGAATATTTTGTCCGCTAAAATAGCTGCCTGTTTTCCAACTTCAACTGAATCAGGAGTATAACCGAAGAGACTGCCATCTACTCCATCTTCAAAGAGTGTTCCACCCAACGGCAATTTATGTTTTGTGGCAAAATTACCAATCAATGTATACGCCTCTGGTGCGGCAGTGAGTGGTTCAGGAATAAAAATTATTGCATCTATTCCCAAAGACGCTGATTTTTCTCTTTTTTCTAAGTCTGCTTTGACATCATCGAGTGTTGTAGCTGGAACTTCAATAATGGTAATACCCATTGATTCTGCCGCTGGTTTCAGACGACGCAATTCTTCAGGCACAATAGGATAGTCTTTTAAATAAGTAACCCAGACGTTCTTGGCCTTTGGAGCTATTTCGTGTATTATTTCAAGTCTTTGTACCGCAGTATCGGCTGTGGGAAATTGCACACCAGTAATATTTGCTCCTGGTTTTTGAATACTGTCAATCAGATTGACACCATCCAAACCGGCATTGGTAAAAATAACAGGAATATTTGTACCTTCAGTAACTTTTTTTGCTTCAAGAGATGGCTCTGTAGGAAAAGTCAAAATCAGATCTACTTTTTGATCCACAAATTTTTGTATTACAGCCTCGTTGCCAACGGGTGTTGGCGTTTTTTCAATAATATAAACGATATTTTCGCCTTCTACATAACCAAGTGTCTCCATGCCTTCTTTAAAACCATCAATAGTCCCTAAAAAGAAGTTTAACCCAGCCAAAACACCAACGCGATAAACCTTTGCAGATTGGGTTTTTTGTTGTCCTTGTTGAGAAATCCCTTTATAAATACTAAACCCAATGATTATCAATAAAAGAAAAACGGCAATAATTATCCATGTGGGATTAATTTTTTTAAACCAGGGGGTACCTTTAGCAAGAGCTACCTTCTCTGCTTCTGCAGCAGGTAGGGGGTTAGAAACATGATCTTGATTTTCCTCGTGCATATACTAAGCTTATGAGTAAAAAAAATTCTTGTCAAGGAGGAGAAAAAATAGCCTCAAAAAATTAAAGAAACGTGAAGAAAGAACTGATAATTATAGTAATGGTGAGCCGGAGCGGCGATGGATGGAAACTTAGCCCTTCTCTCAAAAGAAATCTCCGTTTATTATTCAAGCAAATGGACAAAGCTGGTATATTAGAAACTCTGCAGAAAAAAGAAGAAAAATAAGGTATAATTAGCTTCAGTTATTATGCAATTAAAAACCATCGTTATTAAAAATTATAGGAGTATAGAAAATGAAACCATAAAGCTGGAGGATATTGCTGGTAATTTCACCTATACTTTAATTGGAATAAATGAATCTGGTAAAAGTAGTTTTTTGAAAGCAATTGCACTTAAAGATGGTTTGGAAACAGTGGTAACGAACGACTTCTACGATCCTAAAACCCCTATATCTATATTGTTTAATTATCATTTGACGCCCGACGATCAGAAAATGATTAAAGATAGTTTAATTGCCGGAGGAATATCGGAGGATACAGCAGGAAAATCTATTATCGAAGCATTGTCGATAAATGTATTTGTTGAACCTTCAGATCCCACAAATATAAAAAAAGATATTGAATTAAAATGGAAAAACGACGGTAAAGAAAACCAAGAAAAGGACACGATTGACAATTTTATTAAAACAAATCTTTTAAATGCCGTATTAGAATTATCCCATAAAGTAATATTTTGGAAATCTGAAACAAGATTTCTTATTACAGAACCTATAAATTTAGAGGAATTTTTAAACAATCCTGAAGGAATATCAATTCCACTAATGAACTGTTTCGAGCTCGCGGAATGTTCGATTCAAGAAGATATAGGTAAAATAAGAGGAAACCCCGCAGAGGTAAAAAATCTGGCGTCCAAACTGAGTGATAAGGTAACTGCACATATTAAGCGAGTATGGCCAGGACATAAAGTCAAAATAGAATTCCAAATAGACAACATGTTTCTTACCTTCCTTATCGAAGATGAGGGAGTAAAATATAATGCAAAAATCACATCGCAAAGAAGTGATGGTTTTAAACAATTTATTTCTTTTTTACTTACTATCTCTGCACAGAATAGTACGGGTAAATTATCGAATACTATTCTACTTCTTGATGAACCGGAGACTCACTTACATCCAAAAGGGCAGGAGAATTTAAGAGATGAGTTAATAACAATTACTTCAGGTAATGCAAATAATATATGCATATTTGCGACACATTCGAATTATATGATCGATAAGGAGCATCTTGATAGATGTTTTAGGTTAGTAAAAGAAGACAATCAAAAAACAAAGATGTTTCCAGTTGATGGCCAAAGCAGTTCGTATTCAGAAGTTAATTATGTCGTCTTTGATGTGCCAACAAGCGACTATC
>DATIGJ010000029.1:0-2499 GCA_035454765.1 Patescibacteria group bacterium | reverse complement strand
CAAACGGTATGGTGAACTTGTTGCTACTTCTCTCGACGGAAATATACCGGAAAAAATTCCAAGGACTGATGTTGTGATTTATCCTGGCTACGGACCAGATGATTTAAAAAACAATCAGTATAGAAAGCGAATTTTGGACTTACTAGGTGTCTCGTATATCATTTATGCTCGAAATCCAATGGAAGCAGATGAGCCTGACAAAATAACATTTCCGGAAGATAGATACAGGTTTTTGTACAACGATGAACAGGTACAGATTTATGAAAATAAAGACGCACTTCCCCGAATATTTCTTGCCGGAGAGGTGCTTGTCGAGAAGAATCCTGAAGCAATCATGACAAAAATTTTTGACCAAAAAGTTGATCTACGAAAAACAGTCATTCTTGAAGAAGATCTCCCGATGAATCTATTGCCCGAAAAGGATCCGAATGCGCAGCTAAGGTTGATAGCATATGAGCCAAATAAGATTGTTATCCAGACAACAGCTTCAAAAAATCAGATGCTTTTCCTTTCTGATACATTTTTTCCAGGATGGAAGGCAATGGTTGATGAGAGAGAACAGCAGCTTTATCGGGCGGATTACGCATTTCGGGCAGTAGCACTTTCTCCGGGTGAGCACACTGTTGTTTTTTCTTACCGTCCTGAATCGTTTTATTGGGGGATGATTATTTCCATAAGTACGTTTACCTTTATGATGATTGGATGGTTTTTCTTGAGGAAGAAGTTAGTATGAAGCGCATCATAACACTATTTTTTATTTTACTTTTTTCGTTGTTAACACTTATTCCATTGTTTACACAGGGATTTTTTGTGACCGATGATGGAGAATGGATGATTATCCGATTTTCCGCATTTTATCAGGCATTTGCGGATGGACAATTTCCAGTCAGATTTTTACATCGTCTTAATTTTGATCATGGGTATCCTGTGGCAACATTTTTGTATCCTGGTTTTATGTATGCAGGGATACCATTCCATCTTTTGAAAATCGGTGTTGTTGATACGATAAAAATTATTCTGGGTTTATCATTGATCGGAACAACAATATTTACCTATCTGTGGCTTGTCGCTGTTTTTAAAAAAAATATAGCAGCTGTTGTTGGTGCGTTTGTCTCTTTGTATCTTCCGTATCATCTTTATGATGTGTATACGAGAGGATCCGTTGGTGAAGTATTTGCGTTTTTGTTTGTGCCATTTATTCTTTGGATGATTGAGCGAAAGAATTTTTTCTTTGTCAGCATCGGTATCGCCTTATTATTACTTGCTCATAATTCTTTGGCGTTACTTTTTCTTCCCGTGTTGTTTTTTTATGCACTAATAAGAAAACCGTTTTCGTTTAAGAACATTGTTTTGAATTTTGTTTTCGGTTTGTTGTTAGCTGCGTTTTTTATCATTCCAGCAATTTTTGAATTGCACTATACCAGATTTGCTCAAACAGTCATTTCCGATCCGACTAAATATTTTGCCAGTGATGCTTTGATTGGTTTCTCGACACTGCTTATTTTTGTTGCAACAGGGAGTTTGTTTATCTTTCAGAAACAATTTCCCAAGGATTATGTCGGGGTGACGAGATTGTTTCTCGTCGTTACTTTTCTAGCCGTATTTTTTAGTTTTTCCTGGAGTAAATTTTTCTGGCAGATTATTCCTTCATCGTTTATTCAATTTCCGTTTCGATTACTTTCTCTGCTTGTTATTACGATTCCTTTTCTCTCAGCACTACTTGTTATACACATCGAAAAACGTTTTTTGCGAAATGTTGTCATTGGAATCATTGTTTTGATGGCTTTACTTTCATCCTGGCAATACATGCAGCCAAAAGAATATATAAATAAAGGGGAAGGATATTATGTGACAAATGAGGCAACAACAACAGTACAGAATGAATATTTACCGGTGTGGGTTGATGAGAAACCTGTTCAAAGAGCTGAAAGTAAAGTGAAAGGAGCTTCAGATATCACGTATAATAATAAAGAGATTCGTTTTTCTGTTGATCAGGAAAAGGGTTTTGTTCTCATAAATACAATTTATTGGCCGGGTTGGAGGGTATGGGTGAATGATAAAGAAGTAGCGATTGATTATGATAATCCGAAAGGCCTGATGCAAGTAAGTGTACCGAATGGAACCAGTCAGATTAGAGCAGAATTTAGTGAGACACCACTAAGATTGGTAGCTGATGGTATTTCTCTTGTAAGTTTTGCAGGACTGTTATTATTTAGTCTGAGGAAGAAAAAAGTTACATGAATATATTAAAAAAGATGAGTCCGTTGTTACTTGTTTTGGGTTTGTCCTATTGGGCTGTTGCGCCTTTTTTCCTTCCGGGATTTTTTCCTATGCATGATGATACACAGGTAGCTCGTGTTTTTGAAATGCATAAGGCACTTATTGATGGGCAGTTTCCTGTTCGATGGGTTGCGGATTTAGGATACCACTATGGTTATCCGATTTTTAATTTCTATGCACCACTTGCTTATTATATTGGAGCATTTTTTATGGTTCTTG
>DATIGJ010000028.1:0-6156 GCA_035454765.1 Patescibacteria group bacterium | reverse complement strand
ATTATAGCATGAGGAATGAACCTATGTAAGGTTACATTGCTGTATAATAATTTCGTGGATAATCTTATTTTAATTGTTACCATTTTGTTAATTCATTTTTTGGCATGGCTTACTCCCGGGCCAAATGTTGTGATGATTATTAGAAATTCGCTGGTATATTCTCGTAAATCTGGGATATGGACAGCATTAGGTATAGCAATTAGCATTTTTATTCATATAGTCTTTTCAATAATTGCAATTTTTTTTCTTCGTGGCATAGCGACAGAATTTTTATCGATCATTAAGTTTTTAGGGGTCGGGTATCTTACGTATTTGGGCTTTAAAACTTTTTTTATGAAAGCAGAAATGTCAAAGGACGATATTATTGTTGCCAATAGTAAAGATATTGCTCCAATCCATGCAATCAAGATTGGTTTTTTAACAAGTATTTTCAATCCCAAATCTCAACCTTTTTTTATTAGTATTTTTGGAAGCGTAATAGCATCGGGGGCTCCATTTTGGGTGGTTGTTGTTCTCTGGATACTTATGTCTTTTAACGGGTTTATCATGGCTTCTCTCATTTCAATCTTCTTTAGTCAAAAGAAAATTCGCTCTGTATATGTTAACTATCAACAGACTGTGCATAGAATATTGGGGACTGTGCTTCTGGTGCTTGCGATTCTTCTGATAGGGTATTGATTAAGAATTTATAGAAGTTGTTTTAACTCTTGACACGTGTGTTTACTATATGATATAAATGACTTTACTCTCTTTCCAAAAAAGGATACAGGGGCTTTGCTCCATGTGTCTTTTATTGCATTTAAAGAGGCTGCCCGCCCATAAATAGAGACTAAAGACATGCCGAAAACATCACACAAAAAAGCCAACATTATCAGACAAAATTGGGGAAAAGAATATTCAGCAATACCAGAATTAGATCTCCTCGCAATTCAAAAGAAATCATATGAGCTTTTTTTGGAAAAAGGCATTCCGGACATTTTACAGGAAATTTCTCCTGTTGATGATTTTACCGGCAAAAATTGGAGCCTTGCTATTCATGATCACAAAATCGGTAAGCCTTCGATTGACCCTGAAACCGCACTCATTAAAGGTCTTACCTACAATGCTCCATTAACCGTTAACGTTACTCTTACCAACAAAAAAACAGAAGAACAACACAAAGCAGAAGTTTTCCTTGGCGATATTCCCCAGATGACAACACGCGGCACATTTATTGTCAATGGTATCGAAAGAGCCGTTGTACACCAGCTCGTCCGTTCTCCTGGTGTTTTTTACACCGGCACACAGGATCCAATTACCGGAAAGACGCTTTATTCAACAGAAATCAGACCAGTTCACGGTTCATGGCTTGAATTTGCAACCACCAGATATGGCACTGTTACTGTCAAAATTGATCGTCGCCGAAAGTTTTTGGCAAGTACCTTCCTTCGAGCTCTCGGGCTTTCAGATAATGAACAAATCAAAGAGAAATTTGCGGCATTGGTAGGTGAAGACGGTAAAGTGCAACTGATTGAAAATACGCTGCAAAAAGACGAGACAACAAATGAAACAGAAGCGTTAATCGAAATTTTTAAGAAGATGCATCCTGGTGAGCCTGTTGTGTTGGATAAGGTGAAGGAATACTTCACCAATTTATTTTTTAATAACCGCAGATATGATCTGGGCAAAGTTGGTCGTTACAAGATCAACAAAAGACTTGCTGCTGTTTCAGGATTTACGGCAACAGAAGAGCGTGTTTTGACCATTGATGATATTACTGCAACCATTGCAGGATTGATCCAGCTCGAACAAGGTAATGGATACGTTGATGATATTGACAGCCTTTCAAATAGAAGAATCCGCAGTGTCGGCGAGCTCGTTGCAACCAATGCGTTTCGTGTCGGCGTTTTGAGAGTTGAAAGAAGTATCAAAGAAAGAATGAGTCTTCTTCAGGCAGATGTGCCGGTGACCGTTGGAAATCTTATTAATGCACGACCCATTATGGCAGCAATCAATGAATTCTTCCGTACTTCACAGCTTTCAACAATTCTTGATCAGACCAACCCACTTTCAGAAATTGATAATTTGAACCGCTTCACAGTTATGGGTACCGGTGGTATCTCACGAGAACGCGCAGCTTTCTCAATTCGTGATATTAATGCATCACAGTATGGAAGAATTGATCCGATTCGAAGTCCTGAAGGTCCAAATATTGGTTTGGTTACCTATATGGCACTGTATGCTCACGTTAATGAGTTTGGCTTCTTGGAGTCTCCGTATAGGAAAGTCGTGAAAGAAGAGAAGGGCGGCAAAACAGTCGTTCGCGTTACCGATGAAATCGTGTATTTCACCGCAGATGATGAGCGGGACAAATACATTACCCATGCAGGCATCAGCCTCTCCGATGATGGTGTTATTGTTGATGAACGTGTTCCTGCCCGTTATAAGGGTGATTTTATTGAAGTGGATCGCGCTGCTATTGATTATATTGACGTTGTGCCGCGACAAGTTGTTGGTACCTCAGCATCATTGATTCCATTTATCGCACATGATGAAGCAAACCGTGCATTGATGGGTACGCATATGCAATGTCAGGCAGTACCGCTCGTTAATCCGCAAAGTCCGACGGTTGGAACCGGTATGGAAGCAACGATTGCAGAAGTCATGGGGCGTGTTGTTAAGGCTCCGTTTGATGGAAAAGTGTTTTATTCTGACGCACAGAAAGTCGTTCTTGAAAGAAAAGATGGCGAAAAAACGGTCTTCCCGATTGATTCCTTTGAAAGAACCTCACAGGCAACAGCATATACACAACGGGCACTTGTTTCACAGGGGGAGATTGTTAAGAAAGGTGATGTTATTATTGATGGTCCGTCATCTGAAAACGGAGAATTGGCACTTGGACGAAATCTTTTGATTGCATACACCTCACTTGATGGTCTTGGATATGAAGATGCGATTGTTGTTTCAGACAAGCTCGTCAAAGAAAATGTTCTTTCATCAGTTCATATTGAGAAATATGAGGCTGCAGTTGTTGAAACCAAGCTTGGCCCTGAAGAAACAACTAGAGATATTCCAAATGTTTCAGAAGAGGACTTAGCCAATCTCGATGAAGACGGTATTGTCGTCGTCGGATCAGAAGTAGCACCAGGTGCGATTTTGGTTGGAAAGATCGCTCCAAAAGGTGAAACCGAATTGACCGCAGAAGAAAGACTTCTTCGTGCAATTTTCGGTGAGCAAGCACGGGAAGTTCGCGATACATCACTTCGCATGCCTCATGGTGAGCGCGGAACAGTTATCTCAGTACAAATTCTTGACCGTAAAGCAGGCGATGAATTGGAGCCGGGAACCATGCGAAAGATTGTCGTAGAGGTCGCACAGTTCCGCCATGTATCCGTTGGAGACAAGCTCGCAGGACGTCATGGAAACAAAGGAATTATTTCTCGTATCCTTCCTGTTGCCGATATGCCATATCTTGAGGATGGTACGCCGATTGATATTATTATTTCTCCTGTGTCTATTCTTGCTCGTATGAATCTGGGACAGATTCTTGAAGCGCATCTTGGTTTTGCAGCTGAGAAGTTGGGTATGAAGGTCGGAGTTCCGGCATTTGAAAAGATTGATGAAGATAAGATTGTTGACCTTCTTAAGCAAGCAGGACTTCCGGTCAACGGAAAGAGTCAGCTTTTTGATGGTAAAACGGGTCAACCGTACGAAAATCCTGTTGTTGTCGGAATCGAATACATCATGAAACTTATTCACATGGTTGAAGATAAGACACATGCGCGTTCAACAGGACCTTACTCACTTGTTACCCAGCAGCCACTCGGCGGTAAAGCACAGATGGGTGGTCAGAGGCTTGGAGAAATGGAAGTGTGGGCACTTGAATCACATCGTGCACGATACATTCTTCAGGAAATGTTGACGATTAAATCTGACGATGTGGTGGGTCGTGCAAAGGCATTCGAAGCAATCGTTAAAGGTACCGATATCCCGACACCAAAAGTGCCGGAATCATTCAAAGTTCTTATTAAAGAGTTGCAATCATTACTTTTAAATGTTGTCCCGACAGATGCAATCGCGTATAATGAAGCTTCTGAAGAAAAAGCAGAAAAAGCAAGTGAGGAAGTCAAGGATGAAGTTGCAGCGATTGAAGAAGCCCTTGAAGTTTCAGAAGTAGCAGAAGGAGAGTTAGCAGCAGCAGACGTTACTGATACAGTAGCATCTACAGGTGATGAAGCAGCTCCTGAAGAAGTAGTTGAAGAAGAACCAAGCATTGAAGAGTTACATGAGGTTGAAGAGGCGAAAGTATAATAGTTATGGATAACTTTAATAAAAACAAAAAAAACATTTTGAAAGATTTAAATATTGCTGACTTTAAGTCGCTTAAGCTTTTGCTCGCAAAGAGTGAAGATATTTTGAATTGGTCCTACGGTGAGGTTACCAAACCTGAAACGATTAATTATCGAACACTTCGTCCTGAAAAAGATGGTCTCTTTGATGAAAGAATTTTTGGACCGACGAAAGACTGGGAATGTTATTGTGGTAAATATAAGAGAATTCGTTATCGTGGTATTATTTGTGATAAATGTGGTGTTGAAGTAACACTGTCCCGAGTCCGACGTGAACGACTTGGTCATATTACGCTTGCTGCTCCTGTGTCACATGTTTGGTATTTCAAAGGTGCATCAAGTGCTTTGTCTCTTCTCCTTGATGTTTCACAAAAAAGTCTTGAAGCAATTATTTATTATGCCTCATACTTTATTACCAATATTGATGAAGAAAAGAAAAAAGAGGCACTTGAAGCCTTTGTGAAAACAATCGAAAAAAGAAAAGAAGCATTAAAGGAACGATTGAGTACTGAAGAAGAAAAAATTTCTCAGGAAGCAGCAGATAAGAAAGGTGAAGTCAAAGAAACCAATGTGAACAAAGAGCAAAAACAGCTCATTCAGGAAGAAGTTGATCTCGCAAAGAGACAAAAATTGGTTAGAACAACCGAAACACATGACACAGAACTCAAGAAGCTTGATGAAATTTCAGATACATTTACCAAACTTCTTAAGAGTTTGAAAGTTGGAAGTGTGCTTTCAGAAGATGAATATTACAAACTTCTTGAATATGACACACCTGTTTTCTTTACAATCAAAACAGGATCAGAAGCACTTCTTGAAGTGGTTAATAGTCTTGATCTTTCAACCCTTATTGCGCAACTTCGATCAGAAACAGAGAAAGCATCAGGACAGCGTTATCTCAAACTGGTAAAAAGACTTCGTCTGATTGAGAATATGCGAAAGGCTGACATTCCTCCAAGCGCTATGGTTATGACAGTTCTTCCTGTTATTCCACCGGATCTTCGTCCGATGGTTCAGCTTTCAGGTGGACGGTTTGCAACAAGTGATTTAAATGATTTGTATCGTCGTGTTATCAATCGAAACAATCGTTTGAAGCATCTTCTTTCACTTGGTGCACCTGAAATTATTCTTCGCAATGAAAAAAGAATGCTTCAGGAATCAGTAGACGCATTGATTGATTCGACACAAAAAAGCGCACAAACAACGGCAACACAACTTCGATCTCTTTCAGACATGCTTCGAGGAAAGCAGGGACGTTTCCGACAAAATCTTCTCGGAAAGCGTGTTGACTACTCAGGACGTTCTGTTATCGTTGTCGGACCAGAACTTGAATTATCACAATGTGGTCTTCCAAAAGAGATGGCGCTTGAAATGTTTAAGCCATTCATTCTTCGTGAAGTAATCGTTCGTGGACTTGCAACAAACATCAAATCAGCAAAACGCTATATTGAGAAACGACCACCGGAAGTGTTTGATATTCTTGAAGAAATCACCAAGAATCATCCGGTGCTTTTGAACCGTGCGCCAACCCTTCATAAGCTCGGTATTCAGGCATTCTATCCAGTGCTCATTGAAGGTTCAGCAATCCAGCTGCATCCATGTGTTTGTGCAGGGTACAATGCTGACTTTGACGGTGATCAGATGGCTGTACATATTCCATTGTCACAGAAGGCACAAGAAGAAGCAGCTCGTTTGATGCTTCCAAGTCACAATTTGTTGAAACCTGCAAACGGTGATCCAATTACACTGCCAAATAAAGAAATGGCGCTTGGTTCCTATTATCTGACAACGATTGATGAAAGACTTCGCCGCGAAAAGGAAGTACAGC
>DATIGJ010000027.1:0-3014 GCA_035454765.1 Patescibacteria group bacterium | reverse complement strand
ACAGGAAGTAACTTACAACAAGCAGCAGTATCCTTTGACCCGAATAATGGTCAGCCACAAGTCGGGTTGACTTTTACTGCAGAGGGTGCGACAAAATTTGCTGAGATTACCAGAAAGAATGTCGGGAAAATTGTGGCAATCGTACTTGATGATCAAGTGATTGAGGCACCTCGTGTTAATGAGGCGATTTACGGCGGAAGTGCTGCAATTACCGGTACGTTTACGACAGAACAGGCAAAACTTCTGCAGATTCAGTTGAATGCCGGTGCGTTGCCAGTATCACTTGAAGTGCTTGAGCAGCATGCGATCGGTGCAACACTTGGACAGGAATCAGTGCAGAAAAGTCTTGTCGCTGCGGTGATGGGCTTTTTTGTGATTGTTTTTTTCATGACATTTTTATATGGGCGTTTGGGAGCGATTGCATCACTGGCACTTATCGTTTATGCACTTATTGTGTTAACATTATTTAGACTTATTCCGGTGACCTTGACCCTTGCCGGTATTGCAGGATTTATTCTTTCAATCGGTATCGCAGTTGATGCAAATATTCTGATTTTTGAGCGCATGAAAGAAGAAATGCGGCTTGGGAAATCACGGGAGATGGCAATCACTATTGGTTTTTCCCGAGCATGGCTTTCTATTCGTGATTCCAACATCGCGAGTCTGATTACGAGTGGTATTTTGTATTATTTTGGAACAGGTATTGTGAAAGGATTTGCCTTTACCCTTGCTCTTGGGGTTTTAGTATCAATGTTTTCGGCAATTTTTGTGACACGTACATTACTTAAAGTGTTTTATAAAAAATAATTCTATGTTAAATATTATTGGTAAAAAAAATTGGTATTTTGCTATTTCGATTCTGGCGATTGTGCCAGGGATTATTGCACTGTTTTTGTGGGGGCTTAATCTTTCGATTGATTTTACGGGAGGATCGCGTGTGACATTTCTTTTTCCTGAGAAAGTGGTCGAACAACAGGTCAATCAGGTAAAAGATGTTTTTGAACAAGAAAATATAGAGGTTGTTACGACACAAACATCTGATAAACGGATAATTGTCAGAACACCACCAATAAACGAAAAAAAAGATGCAACCATTGTTGCCCGATTGCAGCGTGAAATACCAGACGTCAAGCGGGAATCCTTTGAAACAATCGGTCCTGTCATTGGTCAGGAGATAACGTGGAATGCATTAAAGGCAATGGGTGTTGCATCAGTTTTGATCGTTCTGTATATTGCCTGGGCGTTTCGTCATGTGCCAAAGCCTCTTTCGAGTTGGCGATTTGGTATTTGTACGATTATCGCGCTTGTTCATGATGCACTTTTCGTTATCGGGGTATTCGCAATTCTTGGCCACTTTTTTAATGTCGAAGTTGATAATTTATTCGTAACAGCACTCTTGACTGTTGCCGGATTTTCCGTCCATGATACGATCGTTGTGTTTGACCGGATACGGGAAAATCTCAGAAGAACAACGGGTGTACCATTTCCACAACTTGTTAATGATTCTATTTTGCAAACATTGGTACGATCTCTTAATACCTCACTGACAACGATTCTTGTCCTTGTAACACTTCTTATTTTTGGTGGAGAGAGTATCAGATGGTTTGTCGCCGCATTATTAGTTGGTATCGTTAGTGGAACATATTCATCAATTTTTAATGCCGCACCACTTCTTGTTCTTTGGGATGAGATAGACCGCAAACGTCGTGCAAAGGAATAATACGCAAAAATTTTATAAGTCTTGCATAGATTTTGTAAAAAGATTACATTGTATGTATGGCAAAAGACAAAGATCGGGATTTGATTGATAAAATGAATAGTGCCCTCACGGAAGATATAGAGACCATCTTACACAAAGTGCTTGCTGTTCAATTAGGATCAATTCTAGCAAAATTGGATGTAATAGAGAATCAGATTGGCTCTGTAGAAAAGGAACAGAAAAAACAAGGGAAAGAGATTAGATATATTAAAAAGACGTTGGATGTTGCGGTACGGGTATTTAATGAAGAAGATGTGCGTTTACGAAAAAGAGTTGAACGGATTGAAAAACATGTAGGATTACCCGTGTTTGAGTAATTATTGTGCTAATGCTTCTCGGACGAGGCGACTGACGAGTCCTCCATCCGCTTTTCC
The DNA here is from genome assembly GCA_035454765.1 of Patescibacteria group bacterium. Lineage (GTDB taxonomy): Bacteria > Patescibacteriota > Microgenomatia > Levybacterales > UBA12049 > DATIGJ01. The sequence goes on along the minus strand of DATIGJ010000027.1, from coordinate 881 downwards.
TTTGACTTGTGGCATGAGGACTCCCATAACTTTTCCCATATCTGTTGCTGTGCTTGCTCCTGACTGGGCAACCGCATCAACAACAAGTTTTCTGACTTCCTCTTCATCCATCTGTGCAGGAAGATATGTCTCAAGAATTTTGAGTTCTGTTGCTTCCTTTTCGACGAGATCGTTTCGTCCCGCATTCTTGAATTGTTCGATGGAATCACGATGTTGTTTGGCTTCTTTTTGGATAGCTGCCATGACATCTTCTTCAGTTGCTTCGTAGCCTGCTCCGCCTTTTTGAATTTCTGCATAACCGATTGCAGAAATAAGCATACGAAGAACTGATGTCTTCACGCTATCTTTTGCTAGCATTGCCTGTTTGAGTTCTGATTGTAGATCCTGTTTTTTCATATTAATCGTCCGAGCCCCAGTTGTCTGCTTTTATTAAACATTTTAATAAATAACCAAACTGATAAAATAAAATAAATTATATTTAATCCAAAGCTCAGTAAGAGTGTAACATAGGAAACATGCCCTGTAAACATTGCACTTCTTATTTCTTCAAAAATATAGGTAGATGGAATAAGAAGTCCAATTTGTTGAGCCCATTGAGGGAGTACGGAAAGCGGATAATAGACTGCAGAAAATGGTGCGATCAGCGCAACACCAGCCCAGGCAAGCGTTTGAATTTTTTGACCAAATCTGATAATCAACGAACCTACCAAAAATCCACAAGCCCAACCTGTGAGAAGGAGGTTAACAACAAAAATAAGTAATAATATGCCAAAAGAGAAAATATCATATTGATACAGCCAAAAAGCAAGGAGGGCTGAAAATGATAGACTGATAACAGTCTTCATAAATCCAAAAACGATAAATGCACTCATTAATTCTTT
>DATIGJ010000026.1:0-4021 GCA_035454765.1 Patescibacteria group bacterium | reverse complement strand
AATCTTGAAAAACTCATCGAGGCGTTTAGTCAGTTTAAACAGGAAATGAAAGAAGAGGTAAGCCTTGTCCTTGTAGGAAAAGATGATTATTTTTATCAAAGACTTCGTCAGAAGATTAAACAGGAAAAATTAGAAAATATTCTTATCAAACATAACGTGAATGATGAAGAATTGTTTAGTTTGTATTCACACGCGAGAGCATTTGTTTCGCCATCTCTTATGGAAGGGTTTGGTTTGCCACCTCTTGAGGCAATGAGTGCTTCGTGTCAGGTTTTGTTATCAGATATTCCTTCGTTTCGAGAGGTTTGTCAGGATGCCGCATGGTATTTTGATCCACAAATAAAACAATCACTTACACAACAAATGCGTTTTGTATATACTAGTGATCACAAGATTAAGGAAGAAAAGATTCGAAAAGGGTTGGAACGGGTGAAAAGTTTTTCCTGGGAAAAGATGGCGAAAGAGACGGTGCAAATATATGAAAGTAGCATTAGTATATGATCGGGTTAATAAGTGGGGTGGCGCAGAAAGAGTGCTGCTTGCGTTACATAAACTTTTTCCAAACGCACCTCTTTTTACTTCAGTTTATAATAAAAAGACAGCACAATGGGCAGATGTTTTTGACATAAAGACATCTTTTTTACAGAAATTACCATTTGTTAGAACCCGTCATGATTTCGTTCCGTATCTTATGCCTTCGGCGTTTGAACAGTTTTCGTTTGATGACTATGATTTGGTTGTTTCAGTCACAAGTGAAGCGGCAAAAGGTATTATTACCAAACCGACCACGAAACATATTTGTTATTGTTTGACTCCAACGCGGTATTTATGGAGCGGCTATGACACCTATTTTTCCGATAAAACTCTTAAAATGTTGACTAAACCAGTTGTCTCATCGCTTCGAAAATGGGATAAGGTGGCAGCACACCGTCCCGACGTAATGATAGCAATTTCAAAAGCAGTGCAGGAGAGAATTAAAGATTATTATGGACGGGATTCAGTAATTATTTATCCACCACTTGATCAGGGATTAGTGATTAGGGATCAGGGATTAGGAAAAAGAAAAAAGGGTAAACCATATTTTCTTGTTGTTTCTCGGTTTGTGCAGTATAAGCGGATTGATTTGGCGATTGAAGCACTCTCCGATCTCGGTTTGTCCTTAAAAGTCATTGGCAGTGGGAGCCTGGAAAAGCGATTACAGGCAAAGGCAGGAAAGAATATAGAGTTTTTACACAACTTGACTGATGAAGAGTTGGTTGCGTATTATAAAGGGTGTGAGGCTCTTGTCTTTCCTGGAGTAGAGGATTTCGGATTGGTGATGGCAGAGGCGCATCGGTTTGGAAAACCGGTCATCGCTTTTGCCGGAGGAGGCGCGCTAGATATTGTTGTGGACGGTCAGACAGGAATTTTTTTCAAAGAACAGACAACAGCATCATTGCGTGAAGCGATCAACCGTTTTCATGGATCTTTGTTTGACCCGAAGATTATTATGAAGCAGGCAGAGAAGTTCAGTTTTGACAATTTTAAGAAGCAGTTTACTGATGTTGTTAATAAAGTGTTCTAGAGGTATAATACAGATATGAAAATTGTTGTTTTTGCAGGTGGTGTTGGAAGCAGGCTCTGGCCACTGTCCAGAAAAAATACACCCAAGCAATTTGAAAAAATTTTGGGAGATAAATCAACCTTGCAGCTTGCGGTTGATCGTCTGCAGCCTGATTTTCCCTGGGAAAATATTTTTGTCGCAACAGGCTCTTCGTATCAGCAGACGGTTCGTGAACAGTTACCTCATTTAGATCCAAATCATGTGATTGGTGAACCAGTGATGCGTGATGTCGGACCTGCTGTAGGACTGATGGCTGGAGTCTTGAGTAAAATTGCTCCGACAGAACCGATGGCAATTCTCTGGAGTGATCATTTGGTAAAGAAAGAAGGGCATTTCAGGAAAATTTTACAGACTGCAGGAGCTGTCATCGCATCTGATCCCAATAAAATTATTTTCGTCGCACAAAAACCCAGATTTGCCAGTGAAAATTTGGGGTGGATTAACTATGGAGAACATGTTTTTGAAAAAGATGCTATTTCTTTTTATTCGTTTCAGGGGATGAAATATCAGCCAGATCCTGAAACGGCAAAAGAATATTTTATGAGTGGGCATCATGCGTGGAATCTTGGTTATTTTGTGACAACTCCCGAATTTCTTTGGAGACAATTTGAAAAACTTGCTCCACAAGTGTATGCTAAGCTACAACCTGTTGTTGAGGCATGGGGAACGGATCAATTTGAGATCCTTTTGCATAAAATTTATCCGACCGTTGATAAAATTCATTTTGATAATGTGATTTTGGAGAAACTCAAACAAGAAGACGCATACGTTATTTCGGAAAATATTGAATGGAGTGATATCGGCGCGTGGGAAGCATTAAAAGAAGCTCTTGAAAAACATGAAAATGATAATGTGATAAAAGGCACAGCACTTCTTGAAGATTCTCAGGATTCACTCGTGTTTAATTTTACTAAGCAACTTGTTGTAGGTATTGATCTTGATGATATGGTCGTTGTGAACACAAACGATGTCATTCTTGTCTGTCCAAAAACGTCAGTGCCAAAGATAAAAAAGCTGGTACAGGGGTTACAGGGAACTGAAAATGAACATCTCGTTTAGACATGTCAAATAAATCTTTTCGAAAAGGCATATTGTATGAAAGCATAAAAAGACTCATTGATATTGTCTTATCAGTAATTATTCTTATCATTTTTTTTCCAGTTCTGCTTTTTGTTGCAATTATTATTAAATTAGAGTCGTCCGGCCCTATCCTTGCAGATACTCCTCCTCGTGTTGGAAGAGATGGAAGAACATTTAAGATGTATAAATTCCGTTCAATGGTGAAAAATGCACATCATCTTCTTCGTGATGATCCTCGTTTTGCTCAACTGTATCATGAGTATAAAAAGAGTAGTTATAAATTGAAAGCAGATCCGAGGATTACTAGGTTCGGGAAATTTATCAGAAAATATTCGCTTGATGAGTTACCGCAATTTGTTAACGTCTTGTTTGGCGATATGAGCGTTGTCGGACCTCGTGCATATTACCCTGATGAATTGGAAAATCAACAAAAGAATTATCCTCATACCAAAAATGCAGTGCGAATAGTGTTGAGTGTCAAACCTGGGATTACCGGTTTTTGGCAGGTAAATGGGAGAAGTGAAATCAATTTTGATAAACGAATTGAAATGGATGCTGTTTATGTTAAAAAACGTTCTATTTTGTATGATTGTTGGTTGATTTTTAAAACCCCGTGGGCGATGCTTTCGGGAAAAGGTGTTTAAAGAAAAGTATGCTTGTCAAGTTGACAAGGAGGAAAGAATTTCGGTATGATGAGTAAATATCATGGGAGGTTTTGATAAAATTGAATTTGACAAAAAAGATGATACATCGTCATCTGCTTCAGAGGGTAGTTCAAGATCGGGTAGTTTTGCAGTCAAACAGAGTCTGATGGATAAAAAAGATGAGTCATTACCTATGACAAATAGAAAACAAAAGAAAACAATTAAGTTTAAATGGTCGAAGAAATGGACTATTGCTTTGGTAATTATTTTTCTGATTATTGGTCTTTCTGCGATTCCTGCGTACTTGACCTATCAAGCAGGTTTGAAAACTTATCGAAGCGCTAAGGTTTTGTCAGCAGCTCTGAAAAATCAGGATATTGAACTTGCGTCTGCTGAAATTGTCAAAACCAAATCTGATCTGGTTGAAACACAAAAAAACTTCAAATATCTCATTCCATATAAATTCATTCCTGTGATTGGCTGGTACTATACTGATGCAGAAAGTTTGATGGAGACAGGTGTGCATGGTCTTGATGCAGCAGAGACTTCAATTAATGCAGTCAAACCATATGCAGATATTTTGGGTCTGAAGGGTGAAGGGAGCTTCACTGGTGGATCAGCAGAAGATCGTATCAGGACAGCTGTTCTTGCAGCAAGTAAAGTAACACCTGAAATTGATACTATTGGTGCTTCA
>DATIGJ010000025.1:0-9126 GCA_035454765.1 Patescibacteria group bacterium | reverse complement strand
AATAGATTCTTTTGTTTCTTTTCTACAAATTTTAAGTCGATGTGTAAAATCCTTTTTACTACTTGCTTCTAATGCTTCAATATAGTTCGCCCCAGGAGAAGCGGAAGATCTTATTAGTTGGGAAATATACTCACGGTTTGTAATAGACTGTGGTAATTTTTTTATTAATTTTTGGCACGTAATAGCAAATAATAGTAATTTTTTATGAAGTTCAGAAGATGTCACAAATTAACAATAAAATTTCCAAGACTAAAAGTCAATGTATTACTTATCGCTTTAAATGGAAAATGATAAATGGACAATGGAAAATTATTTATCAGGGCAGAGGTCGTTGAGTGGGCAATGATCGCATATGTGAGGGCGTGCAGGACAAAATTCACGACCGAAAAGGGTAAGATAATGTCCGAAAAAACGCCATTCTTCTTTGGGGACAAGTGTCATCAAATCTTGTTCTATTTTTACCGGATCTTTTTGTGTCGTTAAATCAAGTTTATTTGTTAAGCGTATGACATGTGTGTCAACGACAATACCTTCTGATTTATGAAATGCGTCACCGAGAACGACATTAGCAGTTTTTCGGGCAACACCAGGTAGCGAATCGAGTTCTTCCATTGTTTGTGGTACTTCTCCATCAAATTTTTCGACAATCATAAGGGATGCCGCTTGGATATTTTTTGCTTTATTATTGTGGAAGTTTACTTTTTTGATGAATGCATCAATATCGGAAACGTCAGCTTGTGCAAAATCCTTTGCAGTTTGATATTTTGCAAACAGCGCAGGAGTGATAGTATTGACCAACTTGTCTGTTGTCTGTGCAGAGAGAATAGTAGCAACTAATAGTTGGAGTGGTGTCTCCCAGTGGAGTGCAGATTTGGGGTTTGAATAAACTTTTTTAAGTCGTTTAATAATCTCGAGAGTTTTTTCTTGTTTTGTCACCTTAGTATTTATTATAGCATTTGCCACTTGATTTTGTTTAATACATTTTTGTATAGTAAGTAATATATGGAAGATGATGAAGAGAAGGTTTCTTTAAATAAAATTAAAGAAGAAAATGAAATTATTGAGGGAGATGTTACATCAGATACTTCTGAAACAAAAGAAGAATTTAGTCAGGCTTCTGCATTTCTTAATCTTGAGGAACTCATCAAAAATCATATTGAAGCAATAGATAAATTAAAAGATGAACTCAAACAATCTCGTGAAATGTTTGAGGATTCTTTTAATAATAATCCCACCTATCGTGAACACGTTGAGAAAGTAAAAGAAGCAACAAAAGCAAAATCATCGGTTCGCCAGGAAATTGTAAAACAGCCAGCAGTTGCAACGCTCAAACAAAAAGTTGATGATCTCCGGTTTGATTTAAATGAACAAAGTAAAACACTTTCCGATTTATTGCAGGATTACAAAGAACAGACTGGTGCGACAGAAATCGAAGCACGAAATGGCAAGATTTACGCGATTGTGAGTGTATCAAAATTGGTAACGAGAAGTTCAAAATAGTTTACAATCGTTTTCTGTTATGCTATCCTCTCTTTCAATGAATAAAATTGTTTACACTATTTGTTGTTGCGCATCCCTGACTTAGCGGGTGTGCTTTTTTGTGTGAGAAAGATACCCCGCTTAGCGGGGTTTTTTTGTGCCCTCCTAAGCTTACTTTATGCCTTTTCAGTACTATTCGTACACGGCATAAAGAGCGCTTGAGCGGAGGATAAAGAAACTATGGAAAGAAGAGGAAGAAAACAACAAGAAATAAAAATTTCAGGAAGATTGCCAAGTCCTGGTGAAATTGGTCGCATGTCAAATGGTGAGTTACGGGTTTGGCAGACAAAACTTGCCGGATCGAGAGGAAAAGGTGGGCGTGGAGGACATGAACGAGGACAAACAGTTAATGCCATTGCAAAAGAATTAGCAAGTCGCAAACGACGAGTATAATGTTATGACAGAAAGAGTAATACAGCAAAATCATCGTGAAACACCACAGAGAAATTATATTAATGGTGTCCAAACGCTTAATAGGCGATTTCGTTTTGGTTTAGAAAGATCGTTTGAGACGACGATTATTTCCCCTGACGGCAGACGGGAATTTACTGCTGTTTTGGATCGGGAGAAACGTGCTGCCCCTCAGAGACTTGTTGTGGTCAAAATGCACGATGATGATGAAGCGATTGCTCTGCATACGATAAAAAAACTTGCAGATAAAGGAGTCGGCGTCTTTTTTATTACGGTCACCAATGGTAACGGCAGACCGAGAGATGCGCATACTCCCGATGAAGTTGCAGAAAAAAGACGTCTCGAAGGAGTCGCCGCTGCCGAGAAAATGGGCGTTGCTGCTTATATCAATTTGGATTATCATGATATGCAAGTCAGTGATCGTGCCGCTGATATTAAAAGAACCCTGGTTCCCTATTTGCGAATGATTGATCCAACTATGGTGATGACGCTGCATCCTGAAGATCACAATCCGGATCACGCAGCAGGTGCTGATATTGTGTATGATGCGTTGTATCGTGCACGAAATACGTATTTAACTGATGAAATTGCTATTCCTCTGTCTCAGGAAATACCGGCTTTATATTATATGGATCCTCAAAGTCTTGTTGATAGGACTGGTCAAATTATACCACCTGGAATATTTGTTAAAGTTCGTAAAAAAGAAAAGCCGCACCTTGCTGATGTTGTGTTAACCTATGAAACCCAGTACACTCATCCGAGTCAACTTCAGGAATTCGAAGATCGTGTCCGTGAACGAGGACGACCTCTTCGTTGGAGGTATGGTGCGGAAGGGTTATCACAAGATAAAAAAGGTGCATTTTTATCAAAAAGGGATATTCTTCGTGAATTGCTTGATCGTGAAGTTGTTGTTAATGGGAGTAAAAGGTATTATGCAAGGAGAGTTTTTGGTCGAGAAAGTCGTCCGGTGTGGGAATTTTAAGAGGGCTTATTTCCCTTCGTTGAGGATAGCTTCAATTCTTGCTTTGAGTTGATCATAGGGAAGGCCGCCACGAATGTATTCGCCGTTTATGAAAAAGGTTGGGGTTGCCTGGACACCGACTGCATATCCATCATTTATTCCTTCCTGTACTTTATCGTCATATTTTTTATCTTTCACATCTTGGGTAAATTGTTCGACATCAAGACCGATATTTTTTGCATATGTTTCAAAGAGACTCATGGGGTCTTTGGTAGTGGTCCACTCAGTTTGCGTTTGATAGAGACTGCCGTACATATCGTAGTATTTTCCTTGGGCACCTGCTGCCTGTGCTGCATTGGCTGCAAGACGTGCATGTTGATGTGATGGTAGTGGAAATTCTCGGAACACGAATTTGATATCGTTGGGATACTCTTTTAGAATTTGTTCAACGATCGGATACGTGTCACGACATGCAGGGCATTGATAATCACCGAATTCGACAATCGTTATCTTTGCATTTTTTGCCCCTTTGCTGTAGGAATCTTCACGAATCAGTTTTTGTGTTTGCTCTTCGGTAAGTGGTTGTGTTTCTGCTGTCGGACTTGCTTTGCCGCCGACCAAAAATGCAGCACCGACAACAATGGCGATGGTTACGACTGCGATACCAATGAGAGTTTTTACTTCATTACTCATAAACGCTGAACTTGCTAAACAACACGCGAAACAACGCAAAAATCATTTTTGTTTGTTGAATTTTATATATATTATGGTACAAACAAGAATAAATGTAAAGGTCAAAAAGGAGCCAAGTGGGATGTCAATAAAGCCAAACATTTGTACAACTGGATCGGTACAGGAAACTCCTGAACGGCATGGAACGATCGGATGCGGGATAATATTGTAATATAACAGGTTGTGATAAATTGATATTAGCCAGCCAATTCCTGCGATTGATAAAATATAGAATGGAAGTTTTTTGTCGTGGAGTACGATACCGACAGCAACCAGTGGTACCAATGGATACATAAAAATTCGTTGCCACCAGCAAAGATCGCAAGGAACAAAGTGCAAAATTTCACTAAAATAAAGACTGCCAAGAGTTCCTGTCAGTGCTGCAATAAGAATAAGATGAGGAAGATAGATGGTATAAGGTTTCAGATATTTCATTAGGCTAGTATAGCAAAAAAATGTAGAGTTTAGAATTTATAATTCAGATAGGAGTTTTTTTATATCCTTTTTTGTGAGAGATGGAAAGTTGGCGATGCGGATATGATCGTCTTTGCGTTTGCCATAGCCCTGGGCGACGATGAGACCTTTCTTTTTGAGATTATTTACAATGTTTTGTGATTCCCCTTTTACGTCAATCACAATCGTTGTTTGTGATCGGAACGAATCAGCGACGTAGGGTTCGTATTGTGTGTGTTTTTCAAAAAACTTATAGAGTAGGTCTGCTTTTTCGTCAGTCTCTTTTCTGATGGTCTCAATTCCCTTTTGTAACATATCTTCTGTTACTTTGCCGAGAAGATAAATGTTTAAAACGTTTGGCGTTTCTCGAGTTTGGAATTTTTGTTCAAATTCTGCAAGTTTCAAAAAATTGTGGAAACTTCCGATAGTGATATTTTTTTCTGCAAGTGTTTCCGCTTTTTGTAATGCTTTGTCATTGACGATCATGATACCAAGTCCGGCAGGTAGACCAAATCCTTTTTGTACAGAAAAAATAAGTATATCAATGAGTGAAAAATCAATTTTTGTATAAGGAATTGATGAGACAACATCCACGGCAATAAGTTTTTTTTGGTGTTGTTTTTTAAGGTTATAAATATTTTTCATCGGGATGGCAACGCCGGTACTTGTTTCATTTTGAATAAGACAAATGAGTTCCGTATTGTGTGGGATTTTTGCTTTTGTAAAATCAAAGCCTTCCCCGTTGTCTGCATCAAAACGCACCGCGTTTTTTTTCAGATCAACTGCTATTTGCCAGAATTCACGGGAGAACGAGCCATTCACAAAATGAAAGGAATTGGTTTCAACAGTATTTTGAATCGTCCGCTCCATCCCTTCAAGAGCACACGAAGTAAAGAAAATATGATGAGTGTCTGGAATGCCGAGTAATTTTCGAAGATTTTCGTGTGTGGTTTTGACGATATCAACAAAGGTAGAACTTCGATGCGAAAGAGACAAAACGTCATCTTTCAGTGCAGTTTTAATATGCGTCGGAATTGTTGGATATAACTGCGAAGGGCCGACTGTAAAGAAAATTTTATTCATAAATTTTATTTTCCATTTATCATTTACCAATTTCCATTTATTTCTATCGCAAATGGAAAACGGACAATGGACAATTTTAATACAGTACTCTAAACCGTATCGTATCTGGTATTTGTTTTAATATTTTTAGAACGGTGTTATCGTATCTTTTGTCAACGTCGGTGATGACGTAGCCAATGTCATCGCTGGTTTTAAGATATTGTCCGAGAATATTGATGTGGTGCGCTGCAAAGACGTTATTGATTTGTGCAAGTATACCCGGGACATTATTGTGAATATGTAAGAGCCGATGATAATTCTCCTGACGGGGAAGTTGAATATTGGGTAAATTGACGCTGAGATAGGTATTACCCGTATTAATATAGTCAATGATTTTATGGGTAACAAATTGTGCAATATTGCGTTGTGCTTCAACTGTCGAGCCGCCGATATGGGGAGTCAGAATAACGTTTGGAAAGCTTACCAATTTTGAAACAAAGGGATCTTTATTGCTTTTTGGTTCTTTTGGAAAGACATCAATAGCCGCAGCCCGTACTTTTCGTGAGGTAAGATGTTTGACGAGCGCTTCGTGATCAACGACAAAGCCCCGACTGGCGTTAATGATGGATACGCCGTCTTTCATAATCTCAAATTCTTTTTCACCGATCAGGTTGGTATTGTTCTTATTGCCATCAACATGAAGGGTAATAATGTCTGCTACCTTCAAGAGTTCTTGCATAGTTTCGCATTTTTCCGCATTGCCAAGAACGGGCTTATCAAGAACATCATAAAAGAGTATTTTCATACCAAGTGTTTCAGCAATAAGACCGACTTGCGATCCGATGGTTCCGTATCCGATAATACCCAGTGTCTTACCCCGCAATTCGTGATTGCCTTTTGCAGATTTGTCCCAGATGCCTTGGTGCATTTTGTTATTCTTTTCAAACACATGGCGCATCAGCATGATGATCTCTCCGATGACGAGTTCCACAACACTTCTTGTACTACTATATGGTGCATAAAATGCTGCAATTCCTTTTTGTGTTAATGACGGAAGATGGAGATGATTCGTTCCAATGGTATAGGTTCCGACGGCCAGTAAGTGTGGCGCATGTTCAATGAGCGTTGGTGTTACGTCAGTTCGTGACCTGACACAGAGCACTGAGACATGCTCCATTTTTTTGATGAGCTCTTCCTCTGCGAGGCTTTTTTCATGATATTCGACGTTATACCCTTCTTTTTCAAAAACAGCGACCGCATCCTGGTCAATATTTTCAAGCATGAGAACAGAAATTTTACTCTTTGGGTATGAAACAGACATGGGAAGATTATTGGCAAAAAGAAATTCATCAAAAGAATGCGCGATGCTGTCTGCTTTTTGCACAACTGCTTCTCTTTCGATGTTTTCTGTGAATGCAATAAATCTCTTAACAAGTCCTGCCTCTTTTAATTGATAGTCGGTATAGCCATCGCCTATCACGGTAATGTCCCCTGGTAAGGATAATGATTTCAGAAGTTTTTGCTTTCCATTTGTTTGTGAGAGTGGATTATTCGTATCAATACCGGTGATATCACCTTGTGTATCAAAGACAAAGGTGTTTGCAAAAATGTGATCTTCACGAATGCCGAACGGCTTTACAACGGGAATGATAAATTCTTTAAATCCACCGGAGATAATATAAATCTGGTTACTATTTTTTTTGAAAAACGTTTTATTGCGGATAATTGATGGGGAGATTTGTTTCTTGAGATTTTTGACGACTTTTTCAATATGTGTTTTTTTCCCTTTCAAAAGTGCAATTCGTTGTTTGAGGCTTTCTCCAAAAGGGATTTTTCCATCCATACCCTGTTTGGTAAGAGACTGGATTTCTTCGATAATTTTCTGTTGATTGGGATCGTTTTTGAGTGCAACTTTTGCGAGTTCGTCGAGGCCTTCGCTTGTGATAAACGTGCTGTCAAAATCTATGAGAAAGATTTGTGGTGGTACCGATGGCACGTGAGTCATTATATACAAAAAGATCTAGATTTTACAAGGGGGGTTTTGTAAAAATATGTGATTTCCGTGAGATAATTGCTATGAGTCTCACGCCTTTTAGTATGAATGAATATAAATGATTGCAAAATCACGCCGCAAAGTATATAATATAGGATATTATTAGACCCTTTTTAAAATAGTTATCTTAAACAACCATGGTACATTTTTTTAGTAAAAAACAGAAATCAACACTTAGTAAAAAACGTGAATGGGGAACGGAAAAACGAATGACTCCGCTTCCCATGCTTCACAAAAGACCATCTCTTTTTTCAATTGCGATGAGTCGTATCGCAATTGTGTTAACCATTATTTTTTGGGCAATTTATATTGTCTATACCATTATCCGTCAGTTGATTGATGGTCCACAAGATTTTTATTTTACCATGGAAGCCTTTTGGTATTCGTTGGTTGTTTCGTTTCTTACCTTTTCAGCTTTAATGTATTTGATTGCTCGACAAGGTGCATTGCAGCGCTTTAGTAATCATGTTCGTGTACCCCGTTTTATCCTCGATAAGTATTTTGCTAAAAATAAACCGACTATTACTGTGCTTGTCCCTTCATATAGTGAAGAGCCTGACGTTATTAGAAAGACACTGTTTTCTGCTGCTCTTCAGGAATATCCTGATCTGCGTATTGTGTTGTTGCTTGATGATAATCCAAATCCGTCATCCGTCGCGGACGTAAATCGACTGGCGAAAACAAAAGCAATCGTTACTGAAATTACTGCGTTGCTGTCAGCACCTGCAACCCGTTTTAAAAAATTGTTGAAGGCATTTGAGAAAAAATACAACAAGAAAAAATCTGTTTCCGTCACATCGGTTCATGAGCTTGTTAATGAGTATCAATGGGCTGCAAAATGGTTGCAAACGATGGCAAAGAAAGAAACAATTACTGATCATGTTGATGTCTTTTTTAACGAACAGGTTCTGCGTGAACTCGCAAACGATTTTGAATTAGTGTCAAAAGCGCTTACTATGTCAGCGAAAGATGGGTCGGCAATCTCGAAAGATAGAATGCACCAATTATATCGTCGACTTGTTTGGATTTTTAGTAGTTCGGTAGAAGTTTTTGAACGGAAAAAATTTATTTCATTATCGCAAGAAGCAAATAAAGCGATGAATCTCAACGCGTATATTGGACTTATGGGAGGCAACTATCGAAAAGAGCAAACGCCTGATGGCGATATCTTGGTACCCGTTGAAAAGAAACGTTTTGGTGATCTGTCTATTCCGGATAGTGACTTTATTCTGACCCTTGATGCTGATTCAATTTTACTTCGTGAATATTGTTTGCGTCTTGTCTATTTTTTACAACAACCTGATAATGCTCGGGTTGCTGTCACACAGACACCGTATTCATCATTTCGTGGTGCGTATTCACGTATTGAGCGACTTGCAGGAGCAACGACTGATATTCAGCATATTCTGCATCAGGGTTTTAGTCAATATGATGCTACATTTTGGGTTGGTGCGAATGCAGTTATTCGAAAGAAAGCACTTGAAGATATTGTTCAGAAAGACTGGGTCGGCGGATTTGAAGTAAAACGATATATTCAGGACAGGACGGTTATTGAAGATACGGAATCAAGTATTGATTTAATTCGCAAAGGATGGACGTTGGTAAATTATCCTGAACGCTTAAGTTACAGCGCAACGCCTCCTGATTTCGGGTCATTGATTGTTCAACGCCGACGATGGGCAAACGGCGGATTACTTATTCTCCCGAAATTGTGGGCATATATTCGTGAACAGAAACACAGGGGTCAGCTTATCTCACGAACGGAGATTTTGCTTCGGTTAAATTATATGGCATCAATTGCATGGTCAACGTTTGGCTTGATGTTTCTTTTGGCGTATCCGTATGACGGACGATTACTTAGTCCTCTTGTTCTTCTTGCCGCGCTTCCTTACTTTATCGCGATGGCTATTGATTT
>DATIGJ010000024.1:0-7756 GCA_035454765.1 Patescibacteria group bacterium | reverse complement strand
CCTTTTTCATGATACCTATTCGCCTTCTGATCCAACAAATTTTGTCATCACTATTCCTGATATCTTTCAAGTAACGACAACATTTTCAGGATCTGATGTGATTTTTTCTAAAGGGAGTGGAGAAATTCAGAATTATAATGCTGTCGCTGATGAAATTGTGATCACCAACGTAACAAATGGTAATCAAACAACGGTTGAATTGAATAGGTATGGAGTTGTAACGGAGGTGACCCAATGAAATTTTTTAGTGGACAAACATTAATTGAATTGGTACTTGCCATGGGGCTTGCGGCGATTATTTTTCCTGCATTACTTACTGGTTTTGTTACATCCAGAGAAGGACGGGTGCAGCAGGAACAGCGGCTTCAGGCAATCACTTTGCTGAAAGAGACGGAACAGGCAGTACGAGCTGTCAGAAAAAATGATTGGGCGTCCTTTGCCGTTGATGGTATCTATCATCCAGTTGTTGCTGGATCAACATGGCAGTTAGCATCGAATACAATAGACGTAAATGGATTTACCCAACAGATTCTTGTCAGCAGTGTTAATCGCAATACCAATGGCGATATTGTAACAATAGGGGGAATGAACGATCCTTCAACCAAACGGGTTGCGGTGACTATTTCTTGGAGTAGTCCTTATGCATCGAGTGTGACTTCAACAATGTATTTGACCCGTTCTGATAATGTAACGTATTCAGAAGATTCGGATGATGATTTTAATGACGGAACATTGACGGATACTCAGGTAACGGCAGATCTGGGAGGAGAAATCAAACTTGCCAATAATAATAAAGGGAAATGGTGCAGTCCGTCATTTTCATCGGCGACCATTGATTTACCTGATGGTCCTCCCGTTGCTGTCGCTGCTACAGCAAGCGCGACGAGTATTGATATTCCCAATGAAGCATTTGTCGCGACTTCTCCTGAAACAACGAATTCGATTAAACTCGCATATGTCCGGATTGATGCCAATACTGATACGCCTGCAGCGACACTTTCGGGCAAGTTTACGCTTGATGCAGCACAATACAGTGATCCGGATTATGTACCAACAGGGATAGATTTAAACAATAGCTTTATAACAAAAGATGTTAAATATTATCGGTCCTCAGGGAATAATAAATACGCGTTGCTGGCAACGAATTTGCCGGATAAAGAAATAATTGCCGTGCTTATTGATGATAATAATCCTGCGAATGACGATGATACAACTGGTGAATATGCTGATCCAACGAATAACATTTTCAAATATTGGACTTTTTTTAATACAAGAATGTATGCAGGAGCCTCTCAACCGGTGACGAATACAGGGTTGTTAGATCCATCAAGTAATGCAGCTGAGACTTCCAATGCTGGCGACAATGATGGCTATGGATCCAACCCAAATAGAGCGTATACAAACAACAATTCATTTGCTGTAGATACAAATAGTGGCAGCGGGACAGGAACCAGCTGTACCGGAACTGATAAAGATAAGCATCAATACTATGATTATAATATTCCGTCGTTACCAACAGGTGCAACAATTAATGGAATTGAGATACGTCTTGATGCGCGGGTTGATAGTACGTCTGGTTCACCACAAATATGCGTGCAACTTTCCTGGGATGGCGGATCAACGTGGACGACAGAACAATCAACAAGTACCTTGTCAACGAGTGAGCAAACCTATACGTTGGGTGGCTCGTCAGATACCTGGGGTCGTACCTGGAGCGAAAGCGAATTAAACAACAGTAATTTTCGCGTTAGAGTGATTAATGTCTCCAGTAACACCTCACGGGACTTTTCTCTTGATTGGGCAGCTACCCGAGTATATTATACGACTGCAAATTATGATCAGGCACCTTATGATTATGGTGTTTCTTCATTATCTATTTTGAACGATCGCGGCTATGCTGTTTCGGGGGGATATTTGTATGTGTTTGATTTGAGTACTATTGATAGCAAATCAACCAGCAGTGGACTTGATATGATTGGTTGTCGAATCCAACTTGATGGGTATGATTGCCGGCCAGGATCCCCTGCAACGGCTGAGAAGTATGATCCAGGAGAATCAGGTGCTTCGTGGGGTGATGATACAAGTGCAATTCATGATGATTGTTCTGATGGGGGAAATATTGAGCTCCACGCCACCAATGATATTGATCCGGTGCAGGTTGGGGGGAGTACGTATGTGTTTGTAGCGATAGGAGGAGTTACCAATCCTGAATTTGGAATCGTGAATGCCACATCAGTGCCGGATGGGTCATCATCACCTTCCCTTAGCAATAGCAGTTGCGGAAGAATTTCAGGGGGTAATAGTGGTTGGAAAAGGATCAGTACGTATGATTTTAATTCTGGATCGGGAACAGAAGAAGCAGCCAATTCTGTTTTTGCCAGATCGGATGGGAATCGTGCTTATATTACTTCAAATGGCGGAGCAGACAGTGAACAGTATTATATTTTGAATACAAGTAACCAAAGTAGTCCATCGTTTCTTTCAGGGTCACCATCATCAGGTCCAACCAGCGGTTATTACAATGCGTCAGGTGCAAATGGGCAGCTCTATCCTCGTCGTGCGCTGACTGTACAGAATGGGGTTCGGGCTGTTTTGGTAGGGGATGATGGTGTTAGTGATAGTAACGATGCTGAAGAATATCAGGTACTTGATAATAGCGATGAGAATACGCCTGCCTATTGTGGCGGTCTTGATTTTGATGATGGTTTTAATGACCTGACATCCGTTTCAGAATTGGATGGTGATAATTATGTGTATATGGTATCCAACACCATTAATAATGACTTGAAAATTATTCAAGGAGGTCCTGACAACGCAATTTATATTTCATCAGGAACCTATGAGTCTCCGACTTTTGATTCTGATACTTCTGGGTTTCCTCAGGTGGCTTTTAATGGTTTTCAGTCTAACGTGGATGTTCCTGTTTCAACGTCACTTCAGATGCAGGTTGCTTCTGCTCCTTCTGTTTCAGGCAGTTGTTCGGGTGCTTCCTTCTCTTTTGTGGGACCCAATGGCGATCCTGATGCATATTTTACTCCTGTTGCTGCATCAGTTTCGGGTACCATTCCTTTCGGAAATTACCTGAGCGATGCATATCAAAATCCAGGGAGATGTTTTCGTTATCGAGCAGAATTGTCAACAAGTGATCAGACCAAAACACCTGTTTTGTATGATACGTCTATTAACTATTCTCCTTAAATTGTCAGCAAGTGTCCATGGCGTTTGAGCCAGGTGCGGTATTGCCGATAGACAGGAAACATCTTTCGGACTCGCTCCCAAAAAACAACTGAGTGATTCATCTCTGTTAGATGCGCAAGTTCATGACAAACGACATAATCAATTACTTCAAGCGGAGCCATAACGAGCTTCCAGTTAAAATTTAAGGATTTTTGACTGCTGCATGAGCCCCAGCGAGTTGTCGCTCCGGTCAGATGCAATGACGTAAATTGCAGTCCTGCTTTCTTTGCATAGAGATGAACACGCTCAAAGATAATTTTTCTCGCTTGCTGTTTGTACCAGCTTTCAAGATAGGTTGTGAGATATTTTTCATTGGGACTTGCTATATACAGTTTGTCGCTTACTTCAATAAGTTGTTGTTGCTGCTGACGTCGTTCAAGGAGATATTGTTTCCCAAGATAAAAATAATGTTGTGATGATTGTTTGGTGTTTCTATTTTTCAATTTTTCTTGTTGCTTGATAATCCATTCGGTTTTATTTTTGAGTAATCTTGTAATAAAAAATTTGGGTACAAGATAGGGAGCGGTAACTTTTACTGAACCGTCAGGCATAATTTGGATGCCGATAGAACTTCTTCGTTTTGAGCGAACAATAGTTACGTTTTCCATGAGTGAAATTATAGCACGGAAAGAATTGTGAGTTGCCAAATGATCGGTAAGAGATAATAATAAAGATAATGGGTCATTGGAAAAATTTTCGTGGTTTTACAACAATGGAACTTCTGCTTTCCATGGGAATCTTGATGATTCTTCTTGGTGTGCTGACAACTCTTTTTGGACAGATTCTTGACGTTCAGCTTGAATCAAAATCCGTCTCAAGTGTTGATCAAAACGGGAGGTTTTTGCTTACCCGACTGACATACGACTTGCAGCATGCGTCAACGATTGTTACACCTGCGACACCTGGTACGACATCTGATACATTGCAAATTCGTATCAATTCGGTAGACTATATTTATCAGGCCAGTCCCAGTGGCAATTTTGTTCTTACAAATAATGTTGGAACAAATGTGTTGAATAGTTATTCGGCAAGTATCTCGGCGGTGAGTTTTACGCGTCTTGGGAACGGAGACAGCAATGATACGATTCGGGTGAATTTTACGGTGACCTCGCGAGTGAGGGAAGCAGATGGGTTTGATCAAAAGCAATTTCAAACAACGCTGGGACTTCATTGATATGGATACGTTTCACACAAGACAATGGAATTATCTCAAAGGACAGGCCTTAATTACGCTATTATTTTTTAGTGTTATTGCATTGTTAGTTACGTCGGTTGCTGTAATTATCCTAATTACTAATTCATTAAGTGGGACCAAGCTGCAGCAAGGAACATTGGCGTATCAGATAGCACAAACCGGTATAGAAAATGCAACATTGCGGTTGTTGCGTGATCCAAATTATTCTGGTGAAACGCTCCCTGTTGGAGATGGAACAGCCACAATAACTGTTGCAAAAAATGGTATCGAATATACTATTCTTTCAACAGGAACACTTGGATCCTTTTCAAGAGAAATTCAGGTCATCGCAACGTATAGTGCAAATTTATTAACTATTAGTTCACAAGAAGAGGTCTATTAATATGCAAACAAAAACAGGAATCATTTTTTTACAAAGAGATAAGTTTGATATCTATTCACCATATCTGCCAAATATTTTTGAATTTCGTTTTGTGCCTGAATTGCTTCAGGATTTTGATTTGATTAATCGGGAATTGTTTGAAAATTTACTCAAAGTATTTTTGACAAATAATAAAATTCCGGCAAGTGGTATCGTTCTTGTCATTGCTGATAATGCAGCATTTATTAAAGATTTTATTCAAACACCTGTTCAGCAACAGCCCAATCCTCAACTGCCACCTGTTTTGCCACCAACACTTGCCGAGTTACAAGACCAGGCAAATGAATATCTGCAACTTATTCCCTTTGAATCGATTGCAAGTAAGACTTATCCACTTGCGAATGGTATCCGAGCATTTGCAACAAATCAGGAAATTTATGAAGCTTTGAAGAATATCTTTGAAAAAACAGGTTTTATTTTTCAAGGTGTTTTTCCAGGATTTGTTTTTGATCAATCGCTCGGGACGAAACAATCGTTAGATGCTCCAGCAATCGAAATGATTCTTCAAAAAGCACCGACGCTTCGGCAATATAGTTTGATTCATGAAGGAACTACTGTCTTGCCTGTAGTGAAACCAGAACCAATTGAAGAAGTTGGAGAGAAAGAGGTCATGGAGACAAGCAATACCACAGTATCAGGAGGGGAAGAAGTAAAAAATAATAAGATGATTATCGCGGCTGCAGCCTCAGTTATTATTTTAATTCTTATTCTTGCTGGTGGCGTCTTGTATTATCAATTTACCAATCCTCCGTATAAGCCACCGCAAAGGCAACAAATTCCTCAAGTTGCACCGACGCAACCGGTATCAGTTGACCAAATCCCGACAAACGTTGCTATTGATGTTTTGACGGCGCAAATCACCTATGCTTCTTCTTCTGCCACGACAACTCAGGTGAATGCAGTTAAGGCAAAATTGGACTTATATGGATTTCAGACAGTAGATGTTCTGCCTCAGGCATCTCTTAACTCAGCGCAAACATTGGTTATTTTTTCTCCTCGAGTTGATGCTCAGACAAAAGGTAAGGTTATTCAAGATGTACAAAGTGTTTTGCCTGAAGCTGTTATTCAAGAACGATCTGACGCAACAACAGACATCACTGTTATCCTAGGGCAATAAGAACATCATAAAAATGAAAGTAATAAGAGTGTAGAGGGGAAGAGGAGAAGCTTTATTTTCTCTTTTTCTTTTTGGATTTGGTTTTTGCCGCTTTTACTGTTTTTGGTTTGTGAGGTTTACTTGCGAGAAAGAAAAGACCAAGCAAAAATCCCATCGTAAGAATGGAGAGAAGAACATAATTTCTTAGTGCGTTTACATCTTCAGCAAAGTATTGTTCATTGAGGGCAAGTTTATAAAATAAAACAAAGCCGATTGCAACAATAAGGAGTCCAATGACGCCGTGTGCTACATGATGGTCAGATCCTCTGTTCATACCTATATATACTATAGAAAGAAAAAAACATCTCTGTCAAGAGATCACAATAGATCAGTATTAGTATACGAAGGTTATTTAGTATAAAGATTAGTATAAGGAATAGTTGTTTAAGAAATAAAAACACGTGATAGAAAGAAGTAGGGTTAGTAACTATATTTATGTAAATAAAAAGTAACTTTTTGCAAGAGACGTTAGTAAATGATTCTTACATAATTAAGGGATGAGGAGTTAAGATTTGAGGCTGGGTTTTCGAGTTTTTTTGAAAAATTGCCCTATTGACAACTATTGGGAAGTGTTGCAATAATGATTACAGATTAAATATTTCAAAAAATATTTTTTCAAAATAACATGACTGCCCAAACATTAAAAACAAAGAATCAAAGAGGTTTTACACTTATTGAGCTTTTAGTCGTCATCGGTATCCTCGCTATTTTACTCGCAATTACTTTGATCGCTATCAATCCTGCACGTCAGTTTGGTCAAGCAAATGATACAAAAAGAAGAAGCGATGCGTTAGCGATTTTGAATGCTATTCATCAGTATGCTGCTTCTAATTCAGGAAATCTTCCTGGATCAATCGCGAGTGCTACTGTTTCTGCTACGCCTGTTGATTTGAGCGGCGCAAATTTCCCAACGCTTTGTGATGAGCTTGTTCCTGATTATCTTCCTGCAATTCCTGTTGATCCATCTGGAAATGATCAAGCTGGTGTAGAAAAAACAGATTGTGGAGCAGGAACGTGGACAACAGGAGACACAGGAGTCAATGGATCAGTCTATCAAATATCAAAAGATGCGAATAACAGAGTTACTGTTCATGCATCAGCTCCATATGCAGGTCCAATCGAAGTTACGAGATAATTTGACACTATATTTAATAGCAAACCTGTATATATGAACTCCCGAAAGGGAGTTTTTTTGTGCAGATCTTGCCCATACGAAGTGAGGCTTAGATATACACATCCCGCCTTAAAATGCTCTTCGAGCCGTATTCGAAGAGAATTGAAAAACGAGAAGTAAGCTTAGGCGGGTAATACAAGTATGAGGCGTAAAACAGACTATTTTGCCAGTTCGTCTTTAAACCAGTCAACCCAGGGATTGGTTGCGGGATTTCGTTCATAGGTAAGGCCAAGATACAAGGTTAGAAAACTTCCATAAATAAGTGTTTCCAAAAAATCATCATAGACGGTTGCTCCACTGGTCACAAATTCGTGGACTTTATAGTTATTTTTATGGACGACTTCAATGGTTAGCTCTGTTCGTTTTTTGATTTTGTCTGAGTAATTTGCTGAGTTAATAACAAAAAAGTGAAGTGGTGCATTTTTAGGAAATTCCAGACCTTCCATCAGATGATGGTTCAGATCGGGAATTAAGTAATAGGCAGCAAAGTTTTTACTGGTTTCATTAAATTGATTGCGAAGAATCATGCCATTTCCTGATAAATGTTCAGCAGTAAAAATAATAGGAATGTTA
>DATIGJ010000023.1:0-3600 GCA_035454765.1 Patescibacteria group bacterium | reverse complement strand
TTTAATGCGTCTGACAAATTTTCCGGAAAACATCGCAAATTTCACCTTTCCAAGCTTAACACGGTTATCAAGGATATCTCGACCGAGTCCCATTGTTTTTGCATTAATCTTTAATAAATCAAAATAAAATGGATACTCCTTGGCTAACGAATAATATACTCTATTCGCACGTGGCTCTTTTTGTAATACTCCTTTTTTCTCAAGCAGAAGAAGTTCACGTCTTACCGCATTAATTTCTTCTTTCGTCCGTCTAACACATTCACGGACATGATACATTTCCGTTGGCGAAGACAAAAAAACATTAAGCAGTTTGATTCTGGTTTTAGAAGTAATTAAATCCGAAAACATAGGAGGTTAATTTTTATACATTCTACAGCGAATATCCCAAGAATACAAGAGGTCTATTTTGCAACTATATCACTGTCTGAGGCAACGATTTCAAACCAGATCTTGCCTCGATTAAATTCAATTTCTTTTCCACTCTTATCTGTCAAAATCGTTCTCGCTTCACGATCCGCTTTTTTCCATGTTGCCGCTATTTCTTTTCCATCTTGATAGACAAGTGCCTTTCCTGTTCCCTTCGTTCCGTAAAGCAAATGTGCATTGTCTTCATAACCGTCATTCGCGCGAGACTCCCTCATAAAAAGCACGACGACATTTTTCGCTGTTAATTGTCTGTTGGTATTACGATCAACATGTGCAACACCGCCATTTTTACGGGCATACTCATTGGTATCTTTCCTGTAGACCCATTCAACGACATAATCATCGTATTCCCAAAAAGGAATCGTAATTGTTTGAGAAGCACTTCGTTGTGAAGCAGAAGCATCATCTTTGAAGGAATACTTCACAAATTCTTCATCCCACATATTTCCTTCTTCATCTTTCTCCGTTAGGTCACGCTCTTTTGCGGCAAAGTCCCATAATTTACTCGTGACAGAATACATGGTGTGTTCTGTCGCGACCTCGCGACCAAGACGACTCTCATCACGACGAAATGTCGGAAAACCAATCGAAAATTGATTCAAATCGTTATATTGATTCCATCCATAATCACCAATCTGTCCCAAGGCGTTTGCTGGGCCTGGTGTATTTGCTCCGCCAACATGAACATAGAGAGGATATGAACCGTATTCAGAGATAAAATCCAAAAAGTATGTTCGCGCTGATCGAACAGGACCGACGATTCCCGCATCCTGACAATAATATACATTAAGCATACGGGTAATACCCCCTTCAGCGATTGCTTCATAGGTTACATCGGCAGCATTGACACCTGACTGCGGACGGGAATCCAAATGATTTTCAATCATCACACCAAGCGGCCGGTGTTTTTCCCACCAATCTTTTTGTTCTTTGGAATACATCGCTCCATTCAGTGGACATTCTTGATCCTTTCTAGCTTCAGGATCAAAGGTAAATGCCTCATAATCATTTCCTTTTTCCCCTCCCTGGGTGGTGCCTGGAGACGAATCCGTCGGAGAAACTCGCGAAAACGCAGCATATGAAAAAACAGTTGTAACAAGATAGATAATAATAATTAAAATAAAAAAGACAGGTTTTTTCATAAAAATAAAAAAGTAAGAAGTTTTTTAACTTTTTACTTCAATATTATTCGCTACTTTTAACGCCTTCTTCTCATCTTCTGAAAGGTCGTGTTCTGCGCCTTTTCCCTCAACTACTTTTTTAGCATACCATCTTGTCCCTGAACGAGAATAGAGAGCAGTAATGACAACTCCCGTTTCTTTTGCGTCCAAAAGCGCTAAAATAAAACTCTGATCCCCACCTGTATCTTTAAACGGATTGAACCGAATCAGTCCAATTTTCTGGATGTGATACAGACCATCTTTTTCTATTGTAGCACAGCGATCAGTTAATTGAACAATATCTTTTTTTGCCATGTGGAGATCGCGGACAATATTCGTCAAAACAGCTTCAAGTGTTTTTCTGTTCACATTTGCCGTCAAAAGATGATAATGATTTCTTAATTTGAGAAAAAAATAGGTCAACACAGCAGTCCAAACCAATGCTACTACCGATATAATCAATGCAATCATCATAAATTCATCTTAAGACATTTACCATGAAGAAGCAAGTACAATCTAACCGGCCTCTTGACAAGCTCAAACTGAATAGTGTAATCTAGGCTCATTCATGCCTAAATACACAAAAACTCGACAACAGAAAATGATGGCAGATACTAGGCGGGAAACACACGCTACACCCCTCTACTCACTCGGCTCACAAAGACTGACAACACAAGCAAAACCATCTATGCAATCCAAACCGCATACACGGGTAATCACCACTGACACTTATCACTACCTTAAACCCGATGTCATGAAAACCACAGTGTTTACTGGTGTTATTATTGTGTCGGAATTGGTTTTAGCATATTTTCTTACATAATTCCGAATATCAAAATTTGAATTTTTTTAGAAGGGAGGTGAATCTAACTATGGCATCAATGTATTGTGTTAAATGTCGCGCAAAAAGAGACGTTGACAATCCAGAACAAGTTACCATGAAAAATGGTAAACCAGCTCTTAAAGCAAAGTGTCCAGTTTGTGGAACAGGAATGTACAAAATTGGCGCAAAGTAAGAGTAGCTGACTCTCCTTGAAGTCTGTTAGTCATTCTTCAAGGAACACGATAAAACCCCTCGCTTTGCGGGGGGTTTTTTATGATGACGCAGCTTCCCATCGATAAACTACCCGCTGACCCAAGCGACCAGGATAGCCTTCAATATGAAAATCATTAATGGCTCTTTGATAATGATTATAGAAACAAAGACTTGGTCTTCTTGTTAGAGGATTTGTCGCCGTTTCAACCACAGACAACGTATCAGCATCAATAACACGTACCCGCAGTCTTCTTTCGAAAACTCCTAAATCTGAAGATTCTACACTTCGTAATGTTTCAGGGGGACGAGTTGTAAACGACCTTGAAACGATTCTTCTCTTTCCAAGATAAACCTCTCTAATAACCGGCATAAGAGCATGATTTTACATAAAAATATGACCAAATGCAAACTATAAGACTATTTTACTCACAGCAGGGGTCTTTAAATCCGCCCTCCTTCGCTAAAGCTTCGGACGGGCAAGCAATTTATCATTCACAACACGGATCCTTATATCCACAATTTGAACAATAAGCATCTCTGCTTCCTGGCATATCTCCCATGGGAGCTTTACACACAGGGCATAACTGAGTCCTCAAACCATCTACAACAGGTCCTTTTTCATAAAGCGGTTCACTCATGTTTCACAATAATATCAGGATTCCCTCTTCCTTTCTCTGCACTATCCATCCCATATCCTTCTACCCATACATCGGGAACGGAAAACCCTATATAGTTTGGCCGGTACACTACTTCATGACGGTCAGGTTTTGCAAGAAGTGCAAATCCTGTGACTGACGCTGGATGCTGCATCTTCAAATGCCGATCAACAAAATCAAAACTTTTTCCTGTATCAAAAATATCATCCACAATCAGCACATCCCTATCTCTCGGATCAACATCAATATCGGTAACTAACGTTATGTCCTTCGCAACAGTGGTACTGGCATGATAGCTTTTGAGAATGAGAAAACTCACCTC
>DATIGJ010000022.1:0-3440 GCA_035454765.1 Patescibacteria group bacterium | reverse complement strand
GCTTCGTTCTGAGAAACAAATGAAGAAAGAGGATTGGAATCTTTATTGTCCAAAGTGTCATCGTATTGTTGAACCTATTCCAACGAAGGAGCGTTCTGAGTTTAATAATAATAGTATCTACGCACTTTCAAAGAATGTGCAGGAGTCGATGCTTCATTTGATGGGGAATATGTATAAAATACCTGTAGTCTCTTTACGCTGTTTTAATGTTTATGGTCCACGTCAAAGTCTTTCCAATCCTTATACGGGAGTTAGTGCAATTTTTATCAGTAGATTAAAAAACGATAATCAGCCTGTTGTTTATGAAGATGGTTTGCAGAGTCGTGATTTTATCTCAGTACATGACGTTGTGGATGCCTTAATTCTTTCAATGGAAAGTAAAAAGGCAGACTATCAGATTTTTAATATGGGAAGCGGCAAACCTACTGCAATTAAAGAAATAGCCGAAACACTCGCAAAGCTTTTGAAAAAAAATATTCTACCAAAAACGAATGGCGGTTTTCGTATCAATGATATTAGACATTGTTTTGCAGATATTTCTCACATAAAAAAAATACTTGGGTGGAAACCGAAAGTAACCTTGAAAGAAGGCTTGAAAGAACTTATTGCTTGGTCAGAAAATGAGAAAGCGATTGATTCGTTTGAAAAAGCGGAAAAAGAACTCAAACAGAAGAAGTTATTATGATATATGATTTACGATGTATGATGTAAGAATATGGCTGATAAATTTGGGGAATTAAGAATATTTAATGAAGCACATACATTTGTTTTGGCAATTTATAAGTCAACAAAAAGTTTTCCATCTTTTGAGCAGTTTGCTTTAACAAGTCAAATAAGAAGGTCAGCTTCGTCTATCGTGGCAAATATTGTTGAGGGTAATGCTAGAAATCATAGGAAAGAGTTTTTGCAATTTCTTTATTTAGCAAATGGATCTTTGGAAGAAACAAAGTATCATCTCCTTTTGTCAAAGGATCTCAATTATTTGGATGAGGTAGAATATAAAGTACTTCATGAACAATCAGAGATTGTGGGAAAAATGTTGAATGGTTTGATTCAATATCTTAAATCCGTAAATCGTAAGTCGTAAATCTTACATCAATATGATTAATCAAAATACAACTGTTCTTATTGCAACATTTTCTCCATGGAAAAACGGGAAAAGACTTCCGATCAATGGTAATGTTGAGCCCATGATTGATTTTTTTACTACTCGGGTTAAGAAAACGGTATTGATTGATCAAGTCTATCCCGGAAGTGATTTTGTGATGCCGCCTGTTGAATATTATGAAAAGAAAAAACAAACAATAAAGAAATTATCGTGGTGGGTATATTGTTTATATCCATTTTTGAAACTCACCAATACTGGGGCAACACACATTTCTTTTAAACTCCGTGACTTCTTATCAGTACTTGATGTTGGGATGCAAACAAACAAACCATATGATTATTTCATCGGACTTGAGGCAATTAATGCACTTGCCGGTGTGTTGTTAAAAAAATTAGGAAAAGTTAAGAAGGTTATTTATTATGTATCTGATTATTCACCAATGAGATATAAACAAAAATGGTTTAATGCTTTATATCTTTGGCTTGATCGGCAGGCGGCAATGCATGCGGATGTCATTTGGGATGTCTCATCTGCAATGCAACCGGCTCGAATTAAAGCAGGACTTGTTCCAGAGAAGTCTGCCCCTGTTTTGCAGGTGCCAAACGCACTCTATCCAAAACAAATAAGTCAGGCGAAGGAATCGGAAATTATTCCCTATTCACTTGTGTTTATGGGAACATTAGGAAAAGAGAATGGTCCCGATCTCGCGATTGAATCATTAGCTTTGGTTGTTAAAAAATTTCCTAAAACAGTATTACATATTGTTGGAGGAGGGGAAGGAAATGAAGATCGCTTAGAAAGACTTGTAAAGAAATTACATCTTCAAAAATCAGTTGTGTTTCATGGATTTATTGGAGAGAGAGAAATTGTTTCGGCAACAATTAGAAAATTTTCGATTGCGCTTGCCCCATATGTCTTTATCCTGGGATCAGCACGACTATATGGAGATGCAACGAAAATTCGTGCGTATCTGGCGGCAGGGTTACCAACGATTACTACACAGGTGCCCCCTCTTGGTAGGGAAGCAGAAAAGAAAGGGGCAGTCGTTGTCGTTGGTGATAATAAGCAGGAGATCGCAGAAGCAATCAATGAAATTTTTTTAAACAAAACTTTGTATAAAATGCTTCGTACAAAGGCTTTTGCTTTTGCAAAAAATAATACCTGGGAAAAAGAATTTACTCTTGCTTTTAAAAAGATGGAAAGATTTACACGTTAAAAATTTCTGGATAAATTTTTTCGTAATGATATTTTTTTGCTAATTTTAACGCATCTCTTTGATAAGCCGTATGATAACGAATGATATGTTTCATTGCTTGCACAAAATGTTCTGGACTTCCATGGGGAACAACTTTCCCCGCTTTTGCTTTTGTAATTTCATCAGAAAAATGAGAAACGTTCGTAGTAATAACTGGAATTCCTAAACTGATATAGATTTTAATTTTTGAGGGATCTCCCCAATAAGACTCGTTACTTTCATCTGGTGTATATAGTGCTGTTCCGATAGTCCAATTTTTTGTTATTTTTTCTATTTTATTTTGATTTTCGATGAATCCATGAAAGATAATATATTTTCCGTACTTTTTTGCCTTTTCTTTTAAGCGTTGTTCTTCCGGTCCCGATCCAATAATCTCAAATCGTGCATGTGGTATATGTTTGATAACATGCGGTAAATTGTCAATAAGTGCATCAATTCCCTGACTTGCTTTTAACATGCCAAGAAAGCCAATAACAATTTTTTTGCGTTCTCTAATGATTACCTTTTGGACATTTGTGCCAAGAGGAACAATAGTAGGCTTACTTTTGCTTTTTATGATACCTGCTTTTTTTCGAAGTGTCGAGAGTTTTTTATTAGTGAAAATTATCCTATCAGAGTATTGCATGCATGGTTTATCAAACTGCCAATAGACCCATCGGGCTAATTTCATTCGCCAATCAGGGTAGGAGAGAGGGAAATAATCCCACACCCAAAAAACCGTTTTTTTTACTAATAAAAATTTTTTTAATAGCAATCCGATACATCCACTAAATGCATTGACGGTAAAAAAGATGTCAAATTTTCCATATTTTTTTGTCACTTTGTGTGAATAAAAAAATGTCTGTATAAACATTAAAAATGCGACAAAAGGAAGTGATGAAAAAAGAAGAAAAGGAGGTGTCCGTAAACTGAGTAGTTTTTTTTCTTCAACTAATTTTCCGTTTTCATAGATTTTTATAAAATTTGTTTTTCTTCCATTTTTTAGTCGAAGATGATCGAAGGAAAATTGTACAGTAATATCAAAATTTTTTACCAAAAAATCAAGGATTCGTCCTGTATTATCATATTGAGCAAAAT
>DATIGJ010000021.1:0-3303 GCA_035454765.1 Patescibacteria group bacterium | reverse complement strand
ACAGCATCAGGATTGTCTACGATTGCGGAAATGATGTAATGGAGTGTTTCTTTCATTATTTCACTTTAACGATTTCTGAAACGGTAAGACTTGGTTGTGCTCCCTGACTGACCCAATAGTCGTATTTTTTCATATCAATTTGTTTATTTTTATTTGTTTTATCTTTTTGGTACCAACCAAGCATGTCAACAACGCCGCCATCACGTTTACTTCTTTTTTCTTTGACGACAACGCGAAACTTGCGTTCTCCTTTTTTGCCTGTGCGTGCTAATCTAATTACTAATGACATAGTTGTTATTTTATCATTTATTGCTGATCTTCTCAAGTGCTTGTTGTGCTGCTTCTTCTTCTGCTTCTTGTTTTGATCTTCCTATGCCGGTTCCGACTTGTTGTTCTTCGACAAACACACCAATAGTAAATGTTTTTGCATGCGCAGGACCTTCCTCATTGAGGACTTTATATACAGGAGAATTTTGTTTTTTTGCCTGAATATGTTCCTGGAGGAGGCTTTTGGGATCTTTGAATACCTTTTTTGCGACGAATTCTTCAATTTTGGGTACAATGGTTTGGTTTAAAAATACTTTTACTGCATCAATTCCTTGATCAAGAAAAAGGGCTCCGATAAATGCTTCAAACGTATTTGCAAGGATTGATTCATTTTTGCGGCCATTTGATTCTTCCTCACCTTTTGACAATTTCAGAAGATTGCCAAAATTAAGGCTTTCTGATGCTTTTGCAAGACTTTTTGTATTGACAACCAGTGAACGCAAATTGGTTAAAATACCTTCATCAAATTGTGGATATGCTTTAAAAAGGTGCTCTGAAATAACAAAGGAAAGGATACTGTCTCCTAAAAATTCCAGGCGTTCATTTGATTCCATCGGTTTTTTTATTTCGTTCAGATACGATCGGTGGATAAACGCGTGTTCAAAGAGTTTTTGATTATGAAAGGTTGGTAAATTATTGTTCATATGTTGTAATGTGTCCGAGGACACCATTGATAAAAGCAGGGCTGGTATTATTGCCGAATTCTTTTGCCAATTCAACTGCTTCGTCTATGATAACATTTTGCGGTTCCTTTCGGTCAATAAGCAGTTCATATACTGCAAGTCGAAGAATCGCAAGATCAATTTTATTGATTTTTTCAACAGGAAAGTCAGGTGCTGCTTGTTGAATTGTTTTATCAATATGTTCTTGATGTCCAAGAATCTTTTGTGTTTCAACGCTCACCGGTTGATTTTGAAAATCAAAACTAAACAACTCCTGAACGAACCGTTGTCTTTTCCTGTGTCGTGGATCCCTGGATGTTTTCATTATTTTATTCGAGCGGAGCGAAGCGTAGTCGAGAATAGTATTTCTCGACTCCCTGCGGTCGCTCGAAAACGATATTACTTTGTCTGGTTTTTCGCAAAAATTTGTTCTTTTTTATAAAATCCGCAATGTTTACAAACGGTATGAGGCATATGTTGATTACCGCAATTCTCGCATGGAACTGAATTTTGTACAGTCAATTTGATGCTTGCTCGTCTTTTGCCTTGTCTTGCGCGTGAATGTCTTTTCTTTGGTTCGTTTGGCATAGGTTTATAAATATGTATTTTACCCTATTCAGGTTTGATTTTCAATACTTGACAGATATTACGAAATTGGTTAGTCTGAATATATGGATCAACAAGGACAACAAACAACACAACAGCCTGCCGCAGCAGGTACGACACCACCTCCTCCTGCTCCAGATGCGACTCAACCAGCTGTAAGCACACCTGTGCCAGATGCAGCTAATTCTGCAGCTCCTGCACCAGATCAACAACCTCTTACATCACCTGCACCCGCTGCCAATGCGGCAGGTGGAGGAGCAGCACCAGCGCCAAAAAAATCATTTGCAAAAATATTGGTGATTATTCTTGTTATTCTTATTGTCGGTCTCGGTGGTTTTATTGCCTGGCAAATGTATGGAAATAATGCGGCTACCACCAATGATCAGGCAATGATGGAACAAACGCCGACTGTTGCTCCAACTGCAGCTGTTGTGGTTAGTCCTACTGTCGCCCCTGTTGCAAGTGGCGACGCAGAATTGGATCAACAAAGTACGACGATTGATGATAGTATGGAAAAATTGGATGAGGATGTTACCGAGGCTGTTAATGGTTTGCAGGATACACCAACAGATCTCAGCCAGTAATCTTCATTTTTTATGAAAAGAATTGCGATTCTCAGTGTGCTTTTTCTCTTTCTTGCCTTTATTGTTACGCCTGCACTTGCGGAGAATGCCTCTGATCGCATGACGGTCGGTTCAAAGGCGGCAGAACGGAAAGCAAAGGCGCAAGAGAAGATCGAAACACGCTCTGCAGATCGAACAGCAAGTCTTCAGGAACGCGCAGATAAAGAAATCACCCGCCGTATTACTTCTCTACAAAAATTGATTACACGAATTAATGAATTTAAAAAAATATCTTCTACTCAGAAAGCATCCCTGACTTCCCAAGTACAAACAGAAATTGACGCATTGATTGCATTACAGGAGAAAATTGCTGCCGGAACAGATCAAGCGACACTCAAGGAAGATGTGCAATCAATCATTACTTCTTATAGAATCTATGCGGTTTTTATTCCGAAAATTCATCTTCTCGGTTCGGCAGATCGGATTTTGACGATTGCTGATGAGATGACTACGCATGCTGAGATATTGGCAGAAAAGATCGCGGCAGAAGAAGCAAAAGGTACTGACGTGACTGATGCAGAAGCGCTCCTTGCGGATATGCAGACAAAAATAACTGATGCAAAAGCACAAGCCCAAAGTGCCATTACGAGTGCAACGGCGATTACTCCTGAAGGGTATCCTGAGAACAAAACAGATTTACAAAACGTACGACAACAAATTATTACTGCTATTCACGATCTCAATACAGCACGCCAGGATGCGAGGAAGATTACGGTATGGCTTATTCAGCAAAATGGTGGTTCCTTAAAACCTGCAACTCCGTAACACATGCATCATTGAGACTTCAATCAGGAGATACTACGTGAATGGTAACGTCATTCATTTTTTTCTCTAATTCAGGATACTTATGTAACTCCTCAAAAATATCGTCAGCAGCAAAGCGTGCTTTTTGGATAAGGATACTATCTGAAAATGATGCAACTTTTAATTTTGGTATACCATGTTGTGCTATACCATACAGATTGCCCGGACCCCGCAGTTTCAGATCAAGTTCTGCCAGTTCTGCTCCCGAATAGAGTGTTTCCATGCCTTTTAGTCGTTGAGAAGTAACTGCTCCAGGGCTATCGGTAAAGAGAAGACAATAG
>DATIGJ010000020.1:0-2978 GCA_035454765.1 Patescibacteria group bacterium | reverse complement strand
CCTGAATCCGACTTAAGAGTATATCGGCGCGGATAAATCAAATGATCTGAAAGATACTCAAGCTTAAAACCAAGCAAATCCTGTTTTGTACGCTGACGAAAACGAGCAACCTGATCTCCATCAGTGAGATCCATCAACGTTCGCAACTGTCCTTTAATACTAAACCCAATTTTATGATTTTTATTTTGCAGAAGATGCCACGTAAATGGTAACCCTTCTTTGTCCCAATTCGTATCAAAATAGGTAATCCATGAAGCAAGGCCTTCTTTTTCACCGGGTCGCTCAAGAGAACGATAATGAAATGACTCCTTATGGTATCGTTGTGCAAGAAATGCTGCGTTTCTTTCTAATTGCATAAAAAACTCCTCGTCCCCGAGGAGTTGCAATCTGCGCACACTGCACAAAAAAATTGCTTCTGGCTCGAAAGACTTTTTCCCCGCAAAGCGGGAATGGGGATCTGACTTTACAGTTGCGGCACAGTGCTCGAATTACACGAGCTTCACCCACCTGCCCGCTTTAAATCGCTCCGTGAGCCGTGTACGAATAGTATCTAAAGGCGAACGGTAAGATTAGGCGGGCTATTTCTTAATCCATTTAACTTCTTTTTTTTTATCTGTGTGATTCACAAATCGTGCCATGGTAAACAATAAATCCGAAAGACGATTCAAATAGACAATAATTGTCTCGTCAATATCCTCTTTTTTCATCAATGTCACCAGATGTCTTTCCGCACGTCTGGTAATCGTTCGGGCAACATGTAAGAGGGATCCACCCTTTCCTCCTCCAGGGAGAATAAAATAAGCTATTGGTGGCATTTTTGCAGTCAGTTGATCAATGAGTTTTTCAAAGGATTGTGAACGCTCTGCAAGCCCGATAACCGGCATCGGATGTGGCATCGCAAGCGCAGAACCAATATCAAATAAATCATGCTGGATCTTTTCAAGTTCTTTTT
The DNA here is from genome assembly GCA_035454765.1 of Patescibacteria group bacterium. Classification (GTDB taxonomy): domain Bacteria; phylum Patescibacteriota; class Microgenomatia; order Levybacterales; family UBA12049; genus DATIGJ01. The sequence goes on along the minus strand of DATIGJ010000020.1, from coordinate 2,026 downwards.
TTACGATTCCGTGTTTGGTATTCAGGTGGGCTGCAGCGGAACCAATCATACTGTTCAGTTCATCAATAGTGCCATACGTGTCAACACGAGGATGGGATTTCGACACACGAGTGCCATCAAATAATGAAGTTTTTCCTTTATCTCCTGTACGGGTATAAATCGGCATAATGTGTAAGCTCAAAACGCAAATCGCAAATGTCAAATCTTTTCAGATTTTAGTTTTGAGTTGTAGCTTTGAGTTTTGATTTTTGAGATTTGAGATAATAAACAACAAGCTCGTAGGAACCGAACATCAAACCTGTGTAAAAGAGATCCCCAAGCAAACTATTGCGGAAAAATGGTAATGCCATAATATATGCTTCCATCTGTCCTGCAAAGGTTTTCGGATACAAACTAAACGTCAGCCAAAAACCAAAATTGGTAATTAAGAAAAATAACACTGAAGAAACGAGTGTCCCCAATACCACATTGGTAAACGTCTTATGTGTTCGAAGCCAAAGACCAATGAGTCCTGTCAGTAAAAAACCAAGATACACATACGGTGTTGATTGAGTAAAACCCAAAAACAGGTCAGCAAGAATCATCGCGGCAATCGGCAAAACGATTGCGTATTTTTTGTTAAGATAGACGCCGCCAAAAAGAGCAATTGCAGCAATCGGGGTAAAATTTGGTTCATGCGGGAGAAGCCTCATCAATGCTCCTCCGATAATCATAAAAATTTCAAACATACTCTTATAAGAATTTTTTTATTATAAACGGTTTCGCAAAATAAAGAAAGATAAATAGTAAACCAAATCCGGTAAACATCCCAGCAAAAAACATAGCTTGTGGATTTTTACTATATATCTTTTCATCCTGTGCTCCTAATACCGTTCCTGTCGGTGTCACAGTAAATTCATCAACAACACTCTCTTCCTCCTCTTTTTGTGGCACAAAAGGACCATCAACAAATTCATTAAACGTAATTATTACCTCTTGAACCGCCGGTGATGGAGTTGGCGTTGGTGTCGGAGTACTCGTCGGATTATTCGAAGGTGTGCTCGTCGGAGTTGGTGTTACAGTTGGAGTAACCGTTACCGTCAGTGTTGGCGTTGCTGAACTACTAGCAACTAACGCAGGATCAAAAATTCTGATAATCCACCCGTTGCCTGAAAGCGCAATAATACCTTGTGCTGTTGTACTTGCATTGGACACAAAAGTACTTGTTCCCCAATCAAAAGCAGTGATGCCGCCATCTACTGATGATATCTGCGAACGCAGATATGCACTTGCTGATGCAGCTTCAGGAGAATTTTCCATACCCAGGACATTAAGTGCCTGAAGAACCCACCCTGTGGTGTCGGTATCGGAAAAACCAAAATAGCCAAAACCTCCATCTCCCGACTGATTGGTAAGCAGATATGCTTTGGCTTTATCGATAGCGGTTTGCAAACCGGAGTCAACCATACCATGTTCCTTTGCTGCGACAAGTGCCTGAACAGCGGCACCAGTCATATCTGCACTTGTTGCATACCAATCACATCCCTGTGCTGAAAAACTGAATCCGCCGTCTGTCGGATCCTGTTGTGCAATAAGATAGGCAAGAATTTCTTTTTTGATCTGATCATCTGCTGCAGAACCTGCTGCAATAAGTGCCAACAAACCAAAAATGTCATCATTAAGCGAACAGATATCCCCCATCTGCCCGCCATTTGCAAAAGATTCCAAATTGGCAACATAATTAACACCACCAAAATTTGTCGGATCCCCACCGATTGCAACAATCGCCAGAATACGGGGCTCCCAATCAGTTGCTGCTGATGGCGACGCAGGGATATCTGATTCCAGAAAAGTCTTTAGAGAGATTGTCGGATTGGTAACAGTTGCGACATCAATCCCATTGCTGGCAAAAGCAATCGCAGACCATTGTGACGGTGCAGAAAAACCTGTGGTAATGCGCCCTGTTGCATCCTGTTTTGATTTTAGAAAATTCAACGCGTTATCAATCTGAGCATCAGCTTTGACATGTGGCACAAAAACCAACACC
>DATIGJ010000019.1:0-2151 GCA_035454765.1 Patescibacteria group bacterium | reverse complement strand
TCAATATATCGTTTTCCAGGCTCAACCTGTAAGGCCTCTACTGCCTCGTGTAATAATACACTCGTATGATAATTATTCATCTTCAGACGTGGGCAGCCTTTCCGCAATATCTCCAATACTCTTCGTCAACTCATTTTGATGTTTCTCCCACGAATTTTTATCCCAAATCTCAACAAATCGTTGTATCCCTGCAAAGACAATCTCTGTATCAATTCCAGCAAATTTCCGCAAATACTCAGGAATCACAAACCTTCCTTTACTATCAAGCTCCACATCTGTTGCATTCCCAAGCAAAAACCTTTGCAATTCCCGTGTACTCTTGTTTGTAAAAGGTCGTCCCTCAGTCCCTTCCAAAAGCGTCTTCCAATTTTTCTCAGAAACAATAATTAAACAATTCTCAAACCCCTTTGTAATAATCAATCTCTCTCCCAAAACGTCACGAAATTTTTTAGGCAAACTCGCCTGATGTTTCTCTCCCAACTTACTGTCAAATTGCCCAATTAACATATTGTCTTTTCATTTTTTTCTTTATCCTCCATTGCTTCAGCGACGAAGGACTACAAAATCCTACTTTGGACTACTTTATCTATTTTGCTCTTTCCGTGAAAAGTTGTCAACAGGCAGAAAGGGTGCGGTAGTGTCCGTGAAAAGTCTCCAATACAAGATGTAGTGATAAAAATTGTAAGAAAATTAGGGAGATGATTTGAGGAGGATGGTTACAGTTCGAGAGTTTGTTCTACTTGATAGACTTTTCCATCGTCTTTAACAACTTTAAGGGTAAGGGTTACTTCTGTGACGCCACTATCATATCGGCAGACATTTTTAGAACAACTCCCAAGATCAAGCCATTCCGATTCAAAAGATGATCCGCCTGCAACTTCTGCCGTTCCGGTAATGCCCCGCTGTACCCGATCTGCGCCACCTTCACTTCGTTCTGCAGCAGTCGAATCAGCTTCATAAAATACCTGATATTCAATAGACGTAATCCCTGATGCTTTTCCGATAAGAAACCTGACTGCCTTATTACTCTCATTTGCCTCCATCGTGAGATCAATTTCTTCAGGAGCAATTTCTTCGGCAACGATCTCTTCAATATATTCTTCTTCTTCGTTAGCAAGTTGTGCCGCCCGATTCGCGAAGAACAGATACACTCCGCCAACAAGAACAAGAATCAATACCACAATAATCCCAATCACAACGCCTTTATTCTTAAAGATTTTCATTGATTACAGAATAGAGGAAAAGAAAGAGCAATGTCAAGTTCTTGAAAAGACTTATTCGACATCACCGTTTTCGGAGATTTTCTTTTCTTCGTAGGGAGTTACCAATTTCCTGTAGTATTCCTGCATAATGCCAGTCAACACACCAAGTGCACGATTGATATGAAAATATTTCAAGGGATACACATGTTTGATAATTTTTGTAACTGAATAATTGAGTGCACCATCCTGCTCTTCAACAGGAAGTGATTTTAGGTGGTGGATAAAAGGGGCAATTAATCTATCAAGTTCCGGTCGCTGGTTTTGGTCAATATACGGCATAATGATTCTCTACCAGCCTCTAACACGATTACCGTTTCTTCCTGACCTGCCATTCTCAGCAGCTTTAGCAGCCGCTTGAGCATCAGGACGGCTTATCCTTATCCTGGTAGGAGTATTATTGTCAACTGCAGCTTGTGCTGATTTCTCAGCGGCAGCAAGAGCAGCCTCAGTAGCAGCAATACGCTTAGCAGCCTCTGCAGCCGCTTGAGCATCTTTACGATCTATCCGTATCCTTCTCGAAGCTTCACTCATAGTAACAATTATAACAATCTCTTATGAAAATAGCTAGATAAATCCTTAATTGCTACACGCTCCTGTTGTGTAGTGATACGGTCACGAACTGTTACTGCTTCATCTTCTAGAGAATCAAAATCGACTGTCACGCACCAAGGCGTGCCGATTTCATCCTGATATAAATAACGTTTTCCAATATTGCCGCGGGAATCAAACGTCACCATAAAATGCTCTTTCAGTGAATCATAAATCCCCTTTGCTTTTTCTACTAAATTATCTTTATTTGCAAGCAGTGGAAAAACAGCCACTTTATATGGCGCAAGCTTGGGATGAAGATTCAAAACAATTCGTCCTTGTCCTGAGCCTGTCGAAGGAT
>DATIGJ010000018.1:0-4675 GCA_035454765.1 Patescibacteria group bacterium | reverse complement strand
CTGGAATACTGCAGCAAAATCTCTCCAGGAGTTAATTCCTGAATTTAACAAACAGTACCCTGATATTACTGTCAACATCGTTGAAATTCCCTACAATGATGCAAACAACAAATTCCGTCAAGCCATTGCCAATGGTACTGGATTTCCTGATGTGTGGGATTCTGAAGGACCTGTTACTGAAGAATATGCCAGAGCAGGTGCACTCCTTGATATCACCGCATGGGCAACACCATACAAAGAACAATTTGTCCCGTATAAATTAACAGAAGTAACCATTGATAACAAAATCTACGCACTTCCCTGGGACAGCGCACCGGTTGCTGTTTTCTATCGCCGTGATCTGTTTGAAGCAGCAGGAGTTGATGTAGAAAGCATCACTACATGGGATGACTATATCGCTGCTGGCAAAAAAATCACCAAAGACACCAATGGTGACGGCAAACCAGATCAATATATGGCGATGATTTCTCCAAAAGCTGACGTACAAGATACCTTTGAAATCTTTTTAGCGCAAATGGGCGGTAGTCTTTTCTCTCCCACCGGTGAGATAGCTTTCAACAGTCCTGAGGGTATTCAAGCTGTTAATCTTATGAAAAAAATCGTTGACTCCGGAATTGCTGCAGATATCGGCTGGTGGACACCAGAGTTCTTTAACAGCTTCAAGACAGGTCACGTTGCAAGTTATATGCAAGGAGTGTGGCTTGGTGGACAAATCAAGGAGAATGCTCCTGGCACTGACGGCAAATGGGGAGTATTCCCTCTTCCAGCGGTTACCGCAGGGGGCTTACGATCAGCAGTTAATGGCGGCTCCAATCTCGCAATTCCAGCCAAAGCAAAAAATCCTGATGCCGCCTGGAAATTTATCGAGTTCGCGCTCACCAAAAAAGAAAGTCAGTTACAAATGTACAAAAACTACAACATCTTCCCTGCGTTAACGACAGCCTATACTGATCCCGTATTCAATGAACCAAATGTCTTTTTTGGCAATCAAAATACCAGTGAACTGTTTATCAATATCCAAAAAGAAATTCCAACCACGTGGTATTATGGCCAATACTACAACGATGTAACAACCATCATCAGCAGAAATATTGTCAATGCCCTCAATGGCACCCAAACTTCTGCTCAAGCCTTGGCTACCGCGGAGAAAGAAGTGAATGAATTTATTGTGGGCAATAGATAATTCATATCGTGAGCCTTAAATACAAATTCTCCCTCATTATTGTCGTTACGATCTTTTCGATTCTCACAGTTGTATGCGCTGTGCTAGTTTATCGTAGCATTACCCAACTTGAAACTGACCTCAAAAGCCGCGATGTCCTTATCAGTGAGAATCTTCTACCAAAGTTGCTTGATGACCTTGGAGATTACTATGTTTACCAATATGCTAATTATGTCTCCTCTGTAAAAAAAAGATTAACTGAACATCCGGACTTACTTTCTTTCAGAATATTAAATATTGATAGTCAAGTTATTTTTGAAACTTCAGAAATAGAAACAGGCAAAACAGCACCAAGTGAACCAAAAGTCATTAACGATCCCGCCATCACCCAGGTTATAAAAACCAAAGAGACTTTTCAGGACGTCATTGTCGTTAATAATGAGCGACAAATCCGTATTATTGCACCTTATATAGATAACTTCGGTACCTTTAGAAACCTTGTTGAATTCCGTTATTCTTTACGCGAAATAAATGAAGCAATCACAGAAATTATTATCTCATTTATCCTCTTTTTAGTTACCTTTACGATTATTGGTGTCATTATGTCAATCTTTTTCGTCAATATCATTACCAGACCCTTAATCCAATTAACCACCATTGCTGGCAAAATCGCTGCGGGAGATCTTTCCCAAAAAGCCAATAACAACACGCAGGATGAAGTAGGTGTCCTTGCGGATGCATTTAATCAAATGGTCACAACCCTCAAGCAAAAAATTGATCAGCTCCACGATGAAGGGATAAAACTCGAAGCTTCAATTAATTCTCTCTCCCTCGGCTTTATTATGGTGGATCGCAGTCATAATATTTTAACGATCAATCATACCGCAAGACAAATACTCTGCGCCTCACCAAGCTCCCCTTTGGCAACCGTAAAAGACTGTACGATTCAACATATTGAAGATGAACTAAAAGGAGTAATTGATCTTAAGGGGTATATTAATCTTTGTTTTGAAAAGAAAAAACCAATTATTATCAATGAATTAAAATTTGAAAATAGATTTCTCAAAATTCTTATTACCCCTATCGTAACTATCGGTGTTATTGGTGCTGTGATCCTAGTTGATGATATCACCGAAGCAAAAGTGATGGAACGATCAAAAGAAGAATTTTTCTCTATTGCCTCACATGAACTTCGTACGCCGTTAACTGCCATACGGGGTAATACTTCAATGATTCAAGAATTTTACTCAGACAAAATCACGGATTCTGAACTCTCTGATATGATTAAAGATATTCATGCATCAAGCATCAGACTGATTGCGATTGTCAATGATTTTCTTGATACTTCCCGTCTTGAAATGGGAAAAATGGAATTTAGAATTGAACCTTTTGATATTGTCAAACTTGCACAAGATACGATTAAAGAATATATGACAACAGGATCTATGAAAAAACTTTATCTCAAAATTGATCCCCTCCCATCCTCTCCGATAATAGTTCAGGGAGATAAAGATAAAGTGAAACAAGTCTTAATTAACCTTGTTGGTAACGCAATCAAATTCACTGACGTTGGAGGAATTACGTTACAGGTTATTCCTGATGGTCAATTTATCAAAGTACTTGTCATTGACACTGGAAGAGGCATCTCGCCTGAAAGTCAAATGCTCCTTTTCAGAAAATTTCAACAAGCCCAAGATAATATCCTCACACGAGATACCACAAAAGGAACCGGATTGGGACTCTATATTTCCAAACTCATGATGCAAGGCATAGGTGGAAAAATCAAGATTGAATCATCAACGATTGGAAAAGGAACGACATTTTCTATTAGTATTCCTCTTGCAATCAAGTCAGAGGCCACCTTCATCAATAATCAAGCTCTGACACAAGCACCTGCCTCTCAAACGGCTCCTCCATCATCACAGCAACCTGAAACGTCATTACAGAAACCGACACAAACATGAAAAAAATACTGCTGGTCGAAGATGATGAACACATGTCACGAATGTATAAAAAACTATTCACTTTTGGTGGATTTCAGGTTATTGTTGCAGAAGACGGAATTTCCGGATTTCAAAAAGCAAAAGACGTCAACCCAGACCTTATCATTCTTGATGTGATGATGCCCCACATGAATGGATTGGAACTACTGGAAAAGATAAAAAATGATTCCGGGATGCAATCCATCCCAATCGTTATGCTCACCAATCTTGATATACAGAAAGATATTGACTATGCATTAGAGAAGGGAGCAATCTTATATATCATTAAAAATGACCACGAACCACGAAAAGTGTTTGAAATGGTAAAAAATCTTGTATAGGTTCATTGACAAATAATAAAATTATCATATACTTAAAGATAAAGAACGAATCCCAAAAAAATCATGGCAAAAATTCTTATTGTTGAAGATGACAGTTTAATGTCACGCATGTATCAAAAAATTTTCACTTTTGAAGGATATGAAGTGGAAATTGCAGGAAATGGACAGGAAGGATTCGAAAAAGCAAAACTCTCAAAGCCTACTATTATTCTTCTTGATGTGATGATGCCCCAAATGAATGGCATCCAGACCCTTGAAAAGCTCAAACTTGACCCCGAAACGAAAACGATCCCTGTTATCATGCTTACCAACTTGGCTGGACAACAAGATGCCGAAACTGCACTCACAAAAGGTGCCATTAAATATATTATCAAGAGTGAACATGAACCAAAAGAAGTTGCCAATATGATTAAGGAAATTCTTGCTGGATATACAAGAAATGATATTCCGGTAACTCAGGCAACAAGCTCCGCGTCAAACGCGGCTAGCAGCGCAGGACAAGCAGCTTCGACACCAGCCGCACCAAACACCGTAACACCAACAACTCAGCCTGTTGCTTCACAACCACCAACGCCTCCCCAACCAGCTGCCTCAACGCAAACACCAATCACAGATCCTCAAGTGCCATCGTCCCCAACAACAACAGACAAACCGGTCAGTGAAACGACACCATCATCCCAACAATAATTTACTGTATACTTAAATGGTATGGAAACCGCTGCTCAACCTGATCCTCACTCACAGGCTACTGACATTCCTGTTGTTGATCTCAAAGCTCCATTAAAAATTGATTCTTCCCCCCAAGAAGAACCAACAGTTAACTATGGAGAAAAATTATTTTTCTTTGGTATGATTTTTTGTGGAGTGGTCCTTGCAGCTGTTGTCATCATTGCCATCTTGTGGACCCAAAGCAGCAACCAAACACAAAAAGTAATTACTGTAGAACAAACCGCTCAGTAAGATTCAACTTCTTTTACTTTGGTGTAGCGATCACATAGAATCGCTTCCAGGTCGTTCCGGGTGGCCAGCAGGTTTGCAGAACGAGCTGTTCTTCTCCACCCTGTGCTTGTGTGAGAAGTGTAATATCATCTGCATCAGCAACTCGCGTCTGTGACACAATATATTCGAAACGTTTGCCTTCAAAGAAGACGACAATCTCATCTCCTGCTTTCATGTGCAACAAAAGATAA
>DATIGJ010000017.1:0-2165 GCA_035454765.1 Patescibacteria group bacterium | reverse complement strand
GATAAATAATTTATTATTTTTAACAGTAAAATTGTGTAACATAGTTTATTGATAATACCCTCCTTAACTTACCTTGCGTCTTTTCAGTACTATTCGTACACGACGCAAGGAGCGTTTATCGGAGGATTATGCATATCTAAGCCTCACTTCGTATCGGCAAGATATGCATAAAAAAACCCCGCTTATGCGGGGTACTTTTTGCAATACAAAAAGAAACCCCTAAACGAGGCGCTTCTTTGTTTTGATTGCAAAACTTACAAACTTCATAATTTAATTGATTCTAACAAAGATGTTCTAGAATAGCAAGAACTATTCTTGTATAATACATACAAATGAAAAATATTATTATTCGTCACGCAACCGAAAAAGATTTTCCCGCGATATTAGATCTTATCAAAGAACTTGCTGCATTTGAAAATGAACAAGATAAAGTTATTAATACAGTAAACCAGATGAAAAAAGAACAAGATCTTTTTTCGTGTTTGGTCGCGGAGACTGAAAAAAAAGAAATTATCGCTATAGCGCTTTACTTTTTTGCATACTACACATGGATTGGTAAATCTTTGTACTTGGACGATTTAGTCGTTAAAGAAAAATTTCGCAGACAAGGCATTGGCACCAAATTACTGAGAAAACTTTTTGAAATCGCGAAAAAAGAAAATTGCAAACGAGTCCGTTGGCAAACTCTCAAATGGAATAAAAACGCAATCAGTCTTTATACAAAAGCAGGTGCAGTTATTGACAATGAATGGATTAATTGCGACTTTAACGAAGAAGCAATAAAAAATTTTTCACTGTAACTAGTGAACAATTTCTACCTCTGTCTCAAGTTGAAATCCAAATGTCTCCTGGAACTTTTTTTGAATCGTATCAATAATTTCTAAAACATCCCCTGCTTTTGCATATCCTAAATTAATAATAAACAAGGCATGTTTTTCAGACACCTGGGCGTCACCAATTCGAAATCCTTTCAGTCCCAATTTTTCAATAACGGCAGCAACTGCCATCTTACCATGCCATTTTTTCTCGACATCATCTGCAAGCTCCGGAAATACTGAAAGCACTTTGGTAATCTGTTCCTGATCACGAAGATTTTTAAATACTGATCCGCAGTTGGGATATTCAAGCGGATGATTTTGTTTTCGTTGTTGTATCCGTTTTTCGTACACATCACGAGCTGCTTCCATTCCTGCAGTATCTGCTTTTTGCAACCCAAATCGTGCAGTCAAAACAACCATCTTTTTATGTGTTTTGACAAAACTTGTTCGATAGGCAAATTGTAATTCATCTTTCTGTACTGTTTTTATAACAGGATGCTCACCAGAATAATCCAACACATCAACACTCACTAAACTATCCTTTATCTCGCCACCATATGCACCAACATTGCCCCGAACTGCGGCCCCGACGGTACCAGGAAGACCACCTGCCCACTCAAGACCAATAAGATTCTTGCCAAATGCAAATTGAATGACATCATCAAGCAGTAATCCCGCAAACGCTTCAACTTCTCCGTTTTCATTTATTGCAAGGGTGTTCTCACTTTTTGCACCCTTCGTAATTCGTATAACCGCACCATCGAAATAATGATCAGTAAAAATAAGATTTGATCCCGTACCACAGACAAAAATACGCTGGATAGCTTTTTCTTTGATGAATTTTACTGCTTCTTCAATATCGGCACGATTCGAACACTCCAATAAATACTTGACCTTCCCACCAATGTTATACCAAAGTAATTCGCGTACTGATGCTTCTTGTTGTATGTTCATAATTCTCCATTTCCTGCATCTGTTACCAGTGACTCAGGAAGACGAAACAGTCCTTCATCAAGCCGTTTTTGATCTAAGAAATGACTGATAAATCCGACAGATCGTGAAAGAACAAAAAGTCCGTTGAAAAATTCACTGTCCACCAACCGCTGCAATTCATCATCAGACAATCCTTCTTTTTCGGAAAGAATATCAAGAAGTACGGCAGCAATCGCACCATCAACATTGAGAATCAAATTACCTTTTTTTGCAGTCGTTATTTTTTCTACCGCAAGAGCAAAATTGGAAAATCGTTTTTCTTTAAGATCTTTGGTGAATTGTACAATTTCGGTAACCCGCGGATCCGGTAAATCAATCCGATATTTTTTGTGTCCGATACCGGAAATATATTGC
>DATIGJ010000016.1:0-3322 GCA_035454765.1 Patescibacteria group bacterium | reverse complement strand
AAAAAGTCCTCATCAAACCAAAAAATATTGTCTTCAAAGGCGAAACACTACAAGTAAGAAGTTAACATGATTTCCTGTACCTTTGAAAATGGAACCCAAGCGTCACCGCCTCTTCGTCATGTTATTATTGACGCAGTCATTGTTGATGGTGAAAAAATACTTCTTGTAAAACGAGCTCCTCAACTAACCGGAGGTAATAAATGGGCTTTTGTCGGAGGATTTGTTCAACATAATGAATTTATTAAAGAAACCCTAGCCAGAGAAGTAACAGAGGAAACAGGACATGAAGTAATAGACATGACTCTTTTTATGATTAATGATAATCCAAGTCGTAATGAAGATAGACAAAACATAGCGATGATTTTTATCTGTAAGGTTGGAAATAAAATTGGAGAACCTGATTGGGAAAATACTGAAATAAAATGGTTTGATTTCGATAACTTACCAAAAAAGGAAGAATTTGCCTTTGATCATTATAAAATGCTTCAAGTTTTTCTACAGTATAGAAAAGAAAAAGTTTCTCTCCCAATTTTCTAAAATAGCATCTTACAGCCAGTCGCGGTATTTAAAGTAACCAATAATTACAACACCACCTGCAAAAATAATAAGAAAGAGAATCGTGACAATCCATGCCTGATCGGCATAAGGAAGTCCCTGCACATTCATCGAATAAAGATTATTGATAATAACAAACGGAAAAGCAACAGAGGTAATAATTGTCAAAAATTTCACCAACTCATTACTCCTATTGGACAATACCGACTCGTGACTAAGTGATATACCCTGAATCAATTCTTTATTATCTTCAAGGCGTTCCCAAATTTTCTGCAAATGATCCAAGATATTTGACCAGTATGGTACCATCTCGCCGTTTAACTCTTTATATTTCCCTTTTTCCAGATCACCAAAAATCGGGAGCGCGGGTTTAATCATACTTTCAAACACAACGATGTTTCGCCTGGTCATTGAGATATCTTCAATAACAGTACTCGATCGTTTCTCTTCAAGTTGTCGATCAATATAATCAATTGTTGTGGTAATATCTTCGACATAAGTAAATGCTGAATCAACGAGAATATCAATGATACGATATAACAGATAGACAGACCCTTTTCCCATGAGATCTTCCCGATGTTTTTCATTTAATTTACAAATTTCAAACAGTTCGTCTATTTGTGGTGTTTTCTCATCGTGAAGAATAACGAGGTAGTCTTTACCCACAAAAAAATCTACTTCACCAAGGCTAATTCTTTTCTTTCGGGGTGCTTTTGGAAAAACTGGTAACGGCACCCTGCTTGTCAAAACATTCGAAACTGAGAAAAATTTATTACTTCCAACTTCCTTTTTTGTTTTCCCAACCTGTGAGATATAAGGAACATCTACCACAAGAAGAGAATAATCTTTATATGTTTCAATTTTTGGGATTTGTGTTTTATACAAATAATCTTCCAAATTAAGCATGCTAAAACCAAACGTCTTATTCAAAAACTTGACATCGTTTTCTGTTGGTGTATTAACATTAATAAATGAGAGCCCGTTATGGGTGATTGTCGGAATGTTCATAAATCTAGATCTCCTCTCTTTATTGAAGTCTTTCTGTGCGGCTTTGTCAATCCTTACCTTTTTCTCTCTCCAGCGTTAATTATACTACACGACACCTGGAATTACTACCCAACAGATTATATTGGCTTTCTACGAAGTCTGACGAGGAATCCTGCAAACGTACCCAAAGGATGAATGATACTCCAGAGAATAAAAATGAGAAGATAGTGAGTCCATGCAAGTTGAATATAGAGAGCAGTAAACACTATCCCACCGAGAATATAATCAATTTGATCGAATGGTGCCCAACTTCTCCCAGGCACAAGGCCTGCTCTTCGTTTGAAAAAGCTTTTTATTGCATCACCTGTCAGAGCACCAAACCCGCAGAGAAATCCAAAGAGTATTGGATTAATACTGCTATAATCAATCGTTTCAATTTCTCTAAAAAATGAAACATGATTGTATAAATATATCTGAAAAGAAACACCAAGAATCGCCATAAGAATACCAAAAACAAATCCTCTGATTGTTTTATGGGATCCTAAGATACGCTTCTTGCGAAATTTCAAATGAAAATCAACCGGATAGTTATATTTTTTAAGAATTGGAATTTTGCTTGAGAAAAAAGCTGAGACATTGGCAAGTCCTACAGGTGCAAAAAACCAAAATGCAAAAAAAATGTGTTCTAACATATATCAAAAAGTATTCTTCATTCTATTCCATGACGGATACAAAAATGTCCACAGTGGTGCATACTCTTTTACTAGACTACCGTTCAATAAACGTTTTTTCAAAGTCGAAACAGAGGGTAATGAATGAATCTGGGTATACGTCTTCCCTGCACCATGATACCCGTGAGCATCGCTACTTGCAGCTTGAGCAAGGTGATATTTCTTTGCAAAAATGAAAGCATCATCTGATTTTCCTCGCCATTTTCCTCTTCCGTTAAACACTTCAACAATATCTATTTTCTCAATAATCTGTTCCAAAACCGGTAATTGTATTCCTTGACGAAGGGTTTCAAAGGGATGGGGGATAGAGACTAGTCCACCTTGTTTTTTAATTACATTCGCAGTTTCTATTGCAGATAAACCTGACGGAACGACTTCTTTAAGAAACAAACCAATCATCTCGCCTTCAGTCGTCGTAATCTCTTCACCAATAATAATCTTATCCCCCAATTTTTTATGCATTTTTTCCGCAAAATCAATCCGATTATGATCTGTAATTGCAATACAATCAAGAAATTTATCTTGCAATAGTCTTTCGTAACCAGATTCACCTATTCCTCCATCAGATGATATAATTGAATGAGTGTGTAAATCAATTTTGATCATAAATTATGTTGAGTAGTCAAAAACCACTAGTTGAAAAACTTTTAACGCCGCTTGTTAAACCACTTGCGGGTATCAACCCCAACGTGCTCACGCTACTGGGAAGTATACCATCTCTCTTGTTTTTTGTCTTTATGATACATCACTGGTTTCTTGCAGCAATCATTGCCTTTACCGGCAATCTTTTTGATATGCTTGATGGCATGATCGCCAGAAAATATCAGAAAGTAACCGCTTTTGGTGGCTTCCTCGATTCAACTTTTGACCGTATTTCTGATTTTCTCATGATTACTGCCTTTGCTTTTGCAGGAATTGTCAGTTGGAATATTGCTGCTCCTGTACTTCTTTTCTCCTTTTTAATCAGTTATACCCGAAGCCGAGGAGAGCTTGCCAACCCGTCAGTCTCTTTTGCCGTCGGCATGATCGAACGGACAGAGCGACTCATT
>DATIGJ010000015.1:0-2020 GCA_035454765.1 Patescibacteria group bacterium | reverse complement strand
ATAACTTTGATCTTTCTCGATCTCACTCGTTTTAATTTCTCATACGTTTTATCAATCATGCCATCAATCACAACAATAATTTCATAAGGTATACGAAGTTGTTTCAGTGTTGTGGTAATTTGTGTAACGTCTCGAATAATCGTTCTTTCCTGTTTATATGCGGGAATAATAACTGAAATGAGTTTTATCTTATTTTTTACTCTTCGTGGCATAGGGGTAGTATAACAAAAGACCTAAAACAAGTAAAAAGGTAATGAGCAATGAAATCCAAATAATTTGTATGAATGATTCATGAAAAAAAACAATAAAAACAATCTGCAAAACAGCTCCGACAAGAATTGGAATAAAAATTTTTGTCTTTTTAATAGAAAGATAAAATGTACAAATAATTGAAAGGACACAATAACATGCAATAAATAAGGCAAAAAGAGCAAGATAGGGAGCAATCACAAAGTATTCATCTTTTAAAAGGAGCGAAATTGCGAATTTCGGGAACAACGCATAAAAAATTGTTAGTAGTAATGATGAAAGACCAATTAATAATAAAGCAAGTTTAAACGTATTGGTATAATTTTCTCCTTTACTATGTTTTTGTGTAATCAAGGGGAACATAACTGTCCCTATTGGAGCTGAAACAAAAAAAATAATTCGTCCAAGTAATGAGAGTCCTGCATAAAGTCCTGCATCGTGAGGACTAAAAAAATGTTTCACAAGAAGAATATCCGTTGAAATCAGTGAAGTCAATCCGACAAGAGTTAATGAGGCAGGAAGACCATAAAAAAATAACTCTTTTGAAGAAATTGCTGGAACAGTTATTTTTCGATCAAAAATAAAACGTAACGGTAAGAAACTTACACAATACGCCAAAACGCCCGCAACGATCATCGCCATTGTTGCCCCTGATACGGAAAATCCAGCAAAAACAAGTACCATACCCAAACTTAATTTAATAATTGCATTTAAAAAATTCACAAAAACCTGATATGCAAATGCTAATTTTGCCTGAAGAAATGCCATGTTAACGACACCAATCAAGCTGAAAAAAATAATAATATTTGTCATAATTAAAATATTCGTGTTATTAATATGGAAAAAACTATTTATGCTTGGCATGGCGAAAAGAAACGATACAAAAAAGATAATCGCAATAAGCAACAATAATTTTTTTATCTTTACATACAGTCCTCGAAGCATTGAAAAATTATTCTGCGCAAAATAAATTCCTGCGAATCGAACAACTACAGGTACAACAGCAGAACCGATAAGTGCCGGATAGGCAATAATTGACATCACGCTTAACAAAACACCATAATCAGCAACTGAGACATGCTTATTCATAAAAATATTAAAAAGAAAATTAAAAAAATTAGCAGCAAGATTGCCAATGACGACAATACTACTGCCATAAATTAATGGATGCTTAACAAGTTGTTTTGCTCTTTCGCGCATAGTTCTTATGTACTAGTAACTACTTTCTTATACACTGCAATCGTTTGTTCTGCAGTCTTTTTCCAACTAAATTTTTTTGCCTGCTGAAGACCTTTCTCGACAAGTTTCTTCTGTAAATCTTGGTCATTAAAAACTTTTCTTATTCCATCCGCAATACTTTCTTCACGATACGCATCCACAAAATATGCCCCGTCTCCTGCAACTTCTGCAAGTGAACCTTCCTTTGTAGTAATCACAGGACACCCTGATTGCATTGCTTCAAGAACCGGTAAACCAAATCCTTCATAAAGAGAGGGGAAGACAAATGCCGTCGCAGCGTTATATAACACAACTAAATCGTCATCGGAAACAAAACCAAGCTTCAAAATATTTTTATTTCCTCCTATTGCTTCTTCAAGTTTGACCCTATCCGCATTCCAACTATTTGCTCTATCGAAATCCTTTTCAGCTAACGCTTTCCCTACCATTACTAAAGAAATATCTAATTGACTTATTGCTTGAACCAATCGTGGCAAATTTTTATTCCATGTCACGTCTCCAACATACAAAATAAACTTCTCGGGAAGACTAT
>DATIGJ010000014.1:0-3318 GCA_035454765.1 Patescibacteria group bacterium | reverse complement strand
ATATCTTCTTTCATAATTCCTTTACCAAAATCGGTAATCGTAAAAACAATCATCTTTTTCTGCCTATTAAGAGTAATAATAATTTCTCGCTTACTTTTCTCTCCAGAAAAATTTTCGTATGAATCAATGGCATTGAGTAATAAATTTGTTATCAACTGACTGAACTTTATATCGCTTCCATAGATTTTTATTTCGTCAGTCGAGCTAAACACCATTTTGATATTCATTCCTCGCATTTTATGTTGCACTAATTTTAGAATATGTTTAATTTCTTTATTAAGAGAAAATATTCTTTTTGCATCTTGGTTTTGTAATTGTTTTCGAACTGTTTTTATAGCAGTTTCAAGATATTTTGTCCCTTGTATGGCACGTCTCAAAAGTGCTCGCATGTCTGCAATTTTTTCTTGCTGATGTTTATTATTCAACTCTTCAAGATTAAGAGAAATAAGCGATAATGGTGTTACTAAATCATGAAATAAACTTGATGATAACCTCCCAACCTCCGCAAATCGATACAGCTGTGTTACTTTTTCTAGTTGCGCTTGTCTTAATTCTTTTGTTCTTTCTTCAACTTTGATTTCTAATAAATTTCTCTCTTTCTTCAACTCTACTTCTGATGCTCTTGCTCTTTGTAATGATCTCTCTGTTTCTCTATTGGAAAGCCAAGCAACAACTGCAATAACCACCAACATACTATTTAAAATAATGGTATCAGCAAATGTATTTTGTTCATTCCGCCATGAAGTACTTACTAAATAAAACCCTTGTATTTGCAGTAAACTCAAACAAGAAATCACAAAAACAAGAGAGAGTGTAAGAAAAAAAGCAAAGCGTGTCCCTACCAAAACCCCCGACATAATAATAATAAATGCAAAGGTCAACCACGCTTGTGTTACATCAACACCCCACTTATAAAACGTATATAACCCTGAAAAATAAAAAACAGAGATAAGAAATAAAGCAGATATTTTGACTTTCCCTTTTCTCTAAAAAAAATACAATATTAGGAAAAAAAGAACAAAACCAAAAACAACCAGGGGTTCGAAAGCTCCATCAACTGCAATGTTCGTATATCGAGAATAAACGACAGAGATAAATGCAAAAGTACTCAAGAATATCGATCCAACGAGTAAAACGTTTAGAAGAAATTCTTGTCTTGCTTTATCTCTATCGTGTGACTTTGGTGAAATAAACTTATGTATCAACTGCATAACCATATGATAATTATATACTGGCAGCCTGATACTTTATTATATCACCTTACTGCCATGGACTGAACCCAACGTCAGTTGATTTTGAAGCTAAAAGTGCTTCTTTTTCAGTCCTGCTTTTTTTACTAACTAAAAGTTGTGTGACAACCTCTTTCATGTATCTCACCTCCTTTCTTCGTTATACATCTAACTTATAGCCTAAACCATATATTGTTTTGATCAATTTTTTCGAAAACGGTCTGTCTATATGGTCACGAAGATATTTGATATGCACATCAATAATATTGGTACACGATTCAGCATCACTATCCCATAAATGTTCAATCAAGGTATCTCGTGAAATAATTGTCCCTGGATGTTTCATAAAATACTCTAACATTTGAAATTCCTTACGCTGCAAGACAATATCTTGCTTTCCTCGTTTTACTGTACGATCAGCAAGGTTAATCCGCAAATCACCAAGTGTTAATACCTTTGCGTGGAATGCATGTGCTTTTCTTCGCAAAAGTGCTCGAAGTCGTGCCTGAAGCTCTGAAATATGAAAGGGTTTAATAAGATAATCATCGGCACCACTGTCTAACGCTGCTACCTTCTTATTTACTGCAAACTCACCGGTCAACATAAGAATAGGTGATTTGATACCGTTCCTGCGAAGCTGTGCACACAAGGAGATACCATCGTTATCAGGTAACCCAACATCCAAGATAATAAGATCATAATCATATGCCTTTGCATGATGTTCTCCATCTTTTGAAGAAAACGCCAGATCAACAGCATAATCAGGTTTTAACTGATTTTTGAGGGTTTTTGCAAAATACTTGTCGTCCTCTATGATAAGCAACTTCATGATTGTCAGACAACCCTGTCTTAAGTAAGTATATTAACTAATTATTAAAAAAATATTAACTTTCTGGGGATTATTTTCCTTTATAAACCACCGCTGCAATTCCAGCACCGAGAAGTGGACCAACGATATACAACACACTTTGTATTCCATACTGTGCGAGATGAGTAACGTCAAACAATAACGGACCGACTCCTACAGCAGGATTAAAAGCTCCTCCTGAGATAGGCCCTGCAGCAAATGCCCCTACAAGAACCACTGAACCTATGGCCAGTCCATAATAATCATTTCCTTTTGTTTGCTCAGATACTGCAGTATGAAGAACAACTGAAGCCAACAAGAAAGTAAAAAGCACTTCAAGAAGCAGTGCTGTCCCGAAAGGAACTGCTATGCCAGGCTGAGGAATAAAAAACAAAGATGTTACGTAATGGTATACCGCTGCAGCTACAATGGCCGCGATAAATTGGACACAAACATACAATAACGCCGTTTTTGTATCAATTTTCTTGCTGAGCCACACTGCAAAGGTTACAGCAGGATTATACTGAGCGCCTGAAATATATCCTCCCATATACACAAGTGCCGCAAGACCAAACCCTATTGCAATCGGATTACCAGTAAGGGCAACAATAAGAACGAGAAAAAAGGTACCAATAAATTCAATAAAATATTTCCTCATCTCTTTGAATATAAAGAAGAATGTAAGAAAAAACAATCCCCACTTTTTTACCCCTTGACAAGGGTTTCTTTTTTTTGATAAGCAATACTTAGATATAAATATGGATAAATCAAAACATAGTCGCCGCTATAGCTATCTGATTAATAAACAACAACGGATGCCAATTTCTGTTTCTATTCTGATTTTTGTTGCTATTCTTTGTCTCCTTTCCATGATTTTTTACTTTATTTCAGGAGCCCTCGGTAATTTGATCGGACTTCGCGATATGAGTATCGCTGCTGAAGAAGAAACAAGAGAATTTTCATCTCCAATCTTCCAACGTGAATCATCAAACGGTACAGCAAATACTGCAAACGAACAGCGGTAAAGAAAAGAATACGAAGAAGAAAAACAAAAACAAAAAATACAACCAAAACTGTCAAAATAATCACAATCGCTTTACTTTTTCTCGTGTTTCGAATCTTTTCGTACATAAATGCCCTCAAAGCTAGCTTAGTGATACTAATCATAAATGTCAAGTATTTCTCAGTATAATCTTCCTATTGATTTTAAAAAAATTCATGTTTATAATAGCGTTAGCTTCA
>DATIGJ010000013.1:0-6982 GCA_035454765.1 Patescibacteria group bacterium | reverse complement strand
CTTTAATCGTGCGAGCGCATTACTATTTGTTGCCAGTGCATATACAAGAGGTACTACAGTAATCATTCCAATGACAACAAAAAGAAAAAGAAACTTCTTCGGAAGAGAAAAAAGTTGTCTCCAAAAAATACAAATCAATGTCAACAAAAGAAGGGGTGTAAAAATTCGATCACTTTGATAGACAGATACATTGAGTCCAAAAAAAAGTGCCGCTCCCAAAAGGTACCAGGGTTTTTTAAGACCTTTCAAAAAGAATAAAGCACCAAAAACATTAAATGCTAACCCTACATTAGTTTCAAACGCAACTCGAGAAAACTGAATATGCCAAGGAGAAATTGCAAGTAAAAACGCAGTCAAAAGAGCTAATCCCCGATTTTGGAACAACACTTTCACTAAAAAATATGTCGCAAGAACAGTAAGAATTCCAAAAATCGCAGATGGCAGACGAATCGAAAAAACACTCAGATCAAAAAAAGGAAGAAACGGAATAATCAAATATGTATAAAGAGCTGGCTTGTAATCATCAAATGACTGCAGCACAAAGGGCATAATCTCTCCATACTCATCACGTCCAGTTAAAAGAATTGAATATGCATTATATCCGAGCGCAACCTCATCCCAATCTGGTGACGGGGGAACAGTACCAATCTGATACAGCCGTAATATCGCAGCAACAAAAATAATAAATATTAGCATTCCAGTCTCAAAAAATTTATTTTGTAATAATTGTCTCATAAATATATACTACCAATTAGCGCGTATACGCCACCAATGCCTTTTCTCCATTCACAAGATAAAACGTTTTCTTAACGATTGCATTTTCAGGCACATGAGCAGGAATATCAATATACAAAATCCGTGAATTTTCGGTTTTGTCCAATGAGTCTTTTTCAAAGTAATACTTGCCAACACGTTCAATGGTTACAAATCCGAATGGATCACGATGAACTATTGCCTCTTTACGGAATGCTTTCGGATCATACTGATGATAGAACAATTCATAAATATACGGTCTCCCTAATTCTTTCGTAAAATAAATTTTGTCGTACTGTGTCTCTACTTTTTGTGAATAAAGGAGTGCATCTTTATATCCGTATTGCCATTCAGCAGAATATGCTTTTGGATAATGCCGATAATAATCTTCGATAAAATAAGCAACGTTGTACGCAGCAAAAAAGAAGAAACCAGTTATGATGAGTGGTAATCCTTGTTTAATTATTTTTGATTGATGCCGCTTCATAAAAAAGAATGCCTGAACTAATCCATACGCGACAAATATCTGAAACATCGGTAACGTGCCTTCAATACGAAGGGCATGGGGTGTTTCCCGCGCTGTTGCAGCAGGAATAATTGCAAGAAGAAGCCAGAGAGGAATAAGCCACCAACGATCTTCCCGTTTCTTAAAAATGAGAAGGATACCCAATAATAAAAATGGTAATTCAAAAAAATACAACTGTCCAAGTGACTGTGTAGAAAATTTTGGATTTCCATCGCCAGTAATAAAAAGAAATGATGGTGATAAATTATCTAAGTAATGCTTGCCGTATTCCACTGCATACGCGAACCGACGATTATGAAGGATCTTTGACCACCACGTATTTTCATCATTGGCAATTTGTTGATTAACATTTTTTATTACTTCAATGTCTGAAAAAATATTTACTTCCTTATATCGAAGACTTGCTTGAGGAGAAAAAAGAAATGGAATAAGGGGAGCAAGTGCTATAATACCAACCACTGCTGCAACAATAACCTGTTTTTTTATTAACCATAACTGTTTCCAAAAACCGATCGAGAGAACAATGACAAGTAATGGGGCAACAATCCGAACAGAATTAAAAGTATAAAAACAAAGGACAAAGGACAAAGCAGATACAACCATCAGCCACGGACGCTGTTGTAAAGCAAACAAAAACAACCAAACACCGGCAACGAGGAGAAAACTTGCAACATTTGCTTCAAATGCTGCTCGAGAAAGCATAATGTGCCATGGGGAAATTGCTAAAAGTCCGGCAGCTACAAGTGCATACTGTTCACGATATTTTGACGAAACAAAAATTTGCTTGACAAGAAAATAAGTAAGTAAAACAGTCAACGTACCAAAAAGTGCAGAAGGAAAACGAACTGCAAATTCGGTTAAACCGAAAAGTTTTACGGGAAAGATATCAAGATAGGCATAGAGAGGAGGTTTAAAGTCACCAAATGATTCAAGATAATCATAGGGTAACAAACGCCCAAACTCATCACGACCATCAATCCCCAATGAGTATGCGTTATACCCCCACGAAACTTCATCCCAGGTCAACGAAGGAGGATTTGTCCCAAGTTGATAAAAACGGAAAACAAAACCTATGAAAACAATAAAAAAAAGAATAACAAAGAGACGATATTTCATGAACATACTCGCCTGATCTTATTGTAAGTATACACAAAATTGTCTATCATATGCTAGGATATCATTTTTCTTTATGGTTTCACTTCTCTTCGAAATTATTGCTTTTCTTATTTTTATCATAACGTGTCTCTATCTTCCAGGACGACTGCTTTTTGCAAAATTGCGGTTAAAAATTGAAACTCCTGGAGAGACTGCCCTTGCTACAGGAGTCGGTTTGTTACTCTTTACTCTTGTTGCGTATATATTTTCGTGGTTACATGCTGACTTTTTCATTCTCCCCTTTTTTCTTATCGTTAGCTTCTTTGCTATCAAAAACAAACTTTTGAAATCATTATCAATAAGGAAAGAACACGTCAAACCGTTTGTTCTTGTTAGCACGCTTGCGCTTTTTTTTAGCCTCACGATGCTTGTTACCGGCAAATTTGGCGATACTATTATCTATCGACATGATGATCCTTGGCATTTGGCGCTCATCACCGAATTAAAATCACACTTTCCACCTGATAATCCTGCTATAGCAGGTGTCCCCTTAAAAGGGTATCATTTCTTCTATAATTTTGTTCTTGCAACAATCAGTAATCTCTTTCTGATCTCACCGATTTCACTTCATTTTCACTTTTTTCCTCTTCTCATTTCGTTTCTCTGGGCATTTGGTGTATACAGTTTGCTCTTTGTCTGGACAAAAAAAATCTCCGCTGCATTATGGGCAGTGTTTCTCACAATGTTTGGAGGCAGCTTTGCTTTTATTCTGGTGCTTCAGGGACATCCTGAGGTTGATCTCAACAGCGGAATGGGTATCACGCAACCAGCTTTTTCTCTCTACAATCCACCTTTCGCGATATCAATCGTCATTATACTCCTAGCTTTATTTGCAATGCATCAATATCTTACGACGAAACAAAAATCATGGCTTGTCCCATTAGTTCTTGCTGTCGGACTCGTGAGTATGTTCAAAGTGTAT
Source organism: Patescibacteria group bacterium (assembly GCA_035454765.1). Lineage (GTDB taxonomy): Bacteria > Patescibacteriota > Microgenomatia > Levybacterales > UBA12049 > DATIGJ01. Next base: position 3,626 of record DATIGJ010000013.1, on the reverse strand, counting down.
GCTGGTATGCTCCTTATGGGAGGAATTGTATTGCTCGCTTTCTTTTCTTTAATCAAAAAAAATTATTATCCAATTCTTGCATTGATTGGATCAGGGGTTCTTTTTTTCTTCACGTATCTTATCTTTAATGGAAACGCTGGGTCACTTATCTGGCATCCGTGGTGGCCTGTTTCAACCTTGTTACAACATTTTTCCTGGTACGGCTATGATGAAAAAATGTACACCTATACACAGCTTGGTGTTATCCGTGGGATTATCGAAACACAAGCTTATGGATTTTCACTAGTGATATTTGGTAATTTAGGAACACGCATACTTGGTATCCTAATGCTTGTTTTCCTCTTCTTCAAAAAACCAAAATTTCCTTCTGTTTTTTCGATCATTGTTGCAGCAATGGCTTTTGCTGGGATTCTAACACCATTACTCTTCTTACAATCTGGAAAAGTATTTGAGATAATTCAAATTGCCTGGTATTATCTTTTTCTTTGTTCGTTATTTGCTGCAATCGGTTTTTCACGACTTTTTGCTTTCTCTTATCCCACTCTTATAAAAGTGTTGCTGTTTATCATTGTTATCCCATTAACAATTCCCTCAACCTACTCCACCTATCAGGCATACTTGACGATTAAAAATAGTGAACGAAGTATGACCACCCCATATTTTCAGACACTTGCCTATCTTGCCGCTCAAGGAACCTATGATGATACAGTTCTTGAAATGCCACCTAAACATACCAATCCAGATGATTGGAGTATCAATGCATGGTATTATCAATCAGATCCCTCAATCGTTGCGTTTGCCAACAAACGAAGTTTCTTGAATAATGAATTCATTGCTTTTCCCGGCATTGACCTGGAAACAAGAATGGACACACTCAAAAAATTAGTCAGTTTCCAAAGAAATCTTCCATCAGATGGATCTCCTGTTCCATCACCTGAAAAAATTAGAGAGTTACTTTTATCAAACAATATCAGTTTTATTGTTGCTTCTTACGACGCGTCTCAATTTACAAAAATTAAAAATATTACGAAAATTTATCAAAATGGTGAGTATCGAATTTATAAAATCTCTCCACAATGACCAATTAATTTACAAAGCGGTATTTGATGAGCGCCCAAAGCGCTTTTGATCCATCTTTAACAGTATTCAATTTTTTTCCTTCCTGCAATCCACGAGGATTCGTTCGAATAGGAACCTCTACAATAGAATACTTTTTTTTCAATAATTTTGCCGTGATTTCCGGCTCAAATTCAAATCCACGTGCATTTAACCGGATCTTTGCGACCGCTCTCTTAGGGAACAATTTATAACACGTTTCCATATCGGTCAACCATTGCCCATAGAGAATACTGGTAATTAAACTTAAAAACCTATTGCCAAAATAATGCAATAAAAAAAGTGGTGTTCGCTCATCTTGAGAAATATTTGGCATCCTCTTTAATCTTGTCCCATAGACAACCTGCGCTTTACTTTCCAAGATAGGCTTTACTAACTGAAGAATCTGTTTTGGATCATATTCCAGATCGGCATCCTGAATGAGGATGTATTCACCAGTTGCGTGTTTAATTCCTGTTCGTACTGCAGCGCCTTTCCCCATATTTTTTTTATGAGAAAAAAACTTTATTCCTTTGAATTTTGAATTTTTAATTTTAAACTTTGAACTATCAGTGCTGCCATCATCAACGACGATAATTTCTTTGGTAACCTTGGGAAGCGAAACATCGACGACTTTTTGTAAAACAGCCGCAACCGTTTTTTCTTCATTATAAAGGGGAATAATAATTGATAATTTCATTCACGGTGAGAATTAAGAACAATTCGATCTGATGTTTTAAATAACTTCCTTGAACGCTCTCGTGCTGCCATAATTCTGGGTAATTGTAACACAGCATGACCAAATCCTGCAAAGAAAGCTTTATCCTGTCTTCTTGCAGCATTCACCAAATGATACGGTAACCAAAAAACATGAGAAAAAATAAAAGAAAAATCAGTAATATTTTTCCAAACAAAAATAAATTGATTTCTGTAGGCTACTTTTTGTATATGATATGGTTTGAATTTTTTTCTAATTGCCCCTTCTTCATGTTCATGAACGACAATGCTTTTGTGCTCAAAAAGCACTTTATATCCTGCTTTTAAGCCACGATAGGAAAGATCAATATCCTCCCAATAAAACGGATTATATAACACATCAAGCCCTCTTAATTTGTCCCAGATACTTTTACGAAATGCGCCACTCCCACCGCTCACCCACAGCGTATTTATTTTGTCAAGGTTACCTGCATCATGTTGTAAAAAACCTTTTCCCCACTTACCAATTCCTCTACCGCGAAGGATAGTTTTCCCATCTTCAATACTTTCATCCATACAGCCCACAGCAAAAACATCTTCATCAGAAAAATGAGCAACAAGTGGCATTAAAAAATCTTTATGTGGTCGAACATCTGTATTTAAAAGAATCAGAATATCTCCTGTCGCAAGAGAAACACCGCGATTAACATTTTTTGAAAAACCTGATTCATTTTTATTTTTATTACTGATTGTTTTTGCAATAATATTTGATTCTTTTCGTTTGACATACTCAACAAAATCAGCAATAACAGTAGCTGAGGTATCCGTTGAAGGATCATCGGCAATAATAATTTCTACCTTCCCTCTTCTATACTCTTTTGCAGCAGTAAGTACAAAAGGAAGATTTTTTTTCAATAATGATTCTCCATTATAATTCGGAATAATAACGCTCAAATTCATAATAACTTATTATAGCAATCTATTTTCAAAAATCACATGATGTTTTCCTGCAGGAACGATAACTCCACGAAACGCATAATTTGTTACATAAATAGTTGTTCCCTTGCACTCGCTTTCCTCTTCATTACAGATGTTCACATGCCATGTCGGGTAATATGCATCTGAAAGAACTAAAAACTTTTCTCCGATATTTTCTGTCTCAAGTACAACACGATTTGACGTATAAGAGGTAATAACAACTGACGAAGACTGTTTATTTACCAGTGCTTCTGCTGTCTTTTTTTCCATGCCTTCGACAACTGCTTTTTCATGTAATTGCCTCTCAAGAGAAAACAGTTTTTCTATTGTGTCTTGTTTACCCGATGCTTGTCGAACTTCATTAACAAAAAATGTTCGTGGAAGTACATTGGTATTTTCGTAAACAATAGTCTCTCCTTCCGACATGATTTTCTTGAAATGTTCACTATCCAACTCTCTCAAGGATAATAGATACCGTATATTCAATAAATCAATAAAAAAACTCTCTGAATTTTGAACGGTAATAATCCGGTTAAACCCAAAGGGAGGATTGATGTCAGGCTTTCCACGGGAAATCGCGGCAGCAAATTCTGCATATCGTTCTGTAAATAACGGATCATAGCCATCAGGTGTTTGGATATGATACATCGCCGAAAAATTGGGTGGGAAAACACGCGAGTCTGTACTCATAACGCGAAATGGTCCTCCCTGGTTTTGCAAAAATGACAATACTTTTGTTTCTGGAAATAAATATGTTTGTTCTGCGAAAGTAATATATTTTGTCGTAAAACGGTATAAATCACCTATTGTCAGGATAAACAGCCCCAGAAGAAAAATGATTTTTGCGTATTTCATCT
>DATIGJ010000012.1:0-3594 GCA_035454765.1 Patescibacteria group bacterium | reverse complement strand
TTGGTTTGAACAAAGAAAGTAAAGCAATTTATGATGCTGTTGAGAAAACACTCGCAGAAGGGTACGGAACAAAAGACATCACCACCGATAAAATCCTCGGAACAAAAGAATTGGGAGATATGATTACTTCCCACATCAATAATTGATTTTTCTTTGGCTATTTTTTATTATCTAATTATGCCGGAAATACCTATCTCCAAAACGCCCGTAATGACTGCAGCTTCAACTGAAATTATAGTTTCTAGTGAAACAAAAAATCGTATAAGAAAAGACGGAATGGAATATTTAGGTGATGGTGCAGGAAGACTTGTTATTGCTGATCCCAGAAGACCGGATAAGGCTCTTGCATTTTCAAAATCTTATATGCCTTTTACATCAGACCAAGCAAAAAGAGTATATTATTTTTATAGCATTTTAAATACTGTATTTCCTCATAATTTTCCTCATGTTTATTCAGCTACAGGGGCAGAATCTGCAGAAACAGTACCTTTTTTTCGAGGAACTGTCAGAGAAAGAATCGTAGCAAAAAGGACTTATCCTCTTTTAAGACGGTTTCAAATTAGATATCCATTTTCTCAAGTAGAACGAATTTGTAAAAAATTAGATATTCCACTTTATACTGATCGGCATAGTAAAAATTTTATTGTAGGTAAAGATGGAGGAGAATACTATGTAGATATGACCTCCCCTCCACAAGCAGATCGTCTAAATGCATTAGTTGCTTATATGGGAGATAAATTCTCTCAAACCGATGTGCAAAAAGTACAAAGACAGATTAACAGACTGAGAATACTTCAAAATCGTAGATAATTGGTTTCTTTAAATATTTCCTTAAATTTTTAAAGTAAATTCGTGAGAATTTTTTTCTTCATTGTTGCAAAGTCTTTCGCTATATTTCTTCTTGGTCTTTTACTGTTTATCAAAATCTCTTTTACAATTTTACCAGGACGATCTGACATCACATAAATTTTATCCGACAATAATATTGCTTCATCAATATCATGTGTCACAAAAAGGACTGAACGTTTATCCTTTTGCCAAATATGTAAAAACCATTCCTGCATATTTTTACGTGTTAGCGCATCAAGCTTTGCAAATGGCTCATCAAATAACAACACATTTTTTTTTGTAAGATATGTTCGAAGCAAGGCTGCTCGCTGCCGCATTCCGCCTGATAACATAAAAGGGAAGGAGGCAGCAAATTTATCAAGACCAAAAATATGCAATAATTTTTTTGATTCTTCCCGTGCAAGTTTTTTTTCAACTCCGGCAATTTCAAGAGGAATAATCACATTATCCAAAACCGTCCTCCAGGGAAACAATACATCATCTTGCGTCATATATGCGACTTTCCCTGTGGTATTCTTGATTGATTCTCCGTTTAACAAAACATCACCGCTGTCTGCATTTGCAAGTCCAGAAATAATATCAAGAATGGTACTTTTTCCACAACCACTTGGTCCGAGGATACTCACAAATTCTCCATCATCAATAGATAACGAAACGTTATCTAAAACACGAAGTTTTCCTTTCTCATATGATTTAGATATGTTTTTGATGATAAGTTTTTTGGAGTTCATATATCTTTTGTCATTTCGAGCGAAGTAAAACGGAGTCGAGAAATCTCATACAGCAGAAACAATTTTTACACGAGATCTCTCCACGCTTGGTCGAGACAACAATTTTATCTCTTTGGAAGAAACTCGTTGGTAAATGCTTTTGTCGTATCAATTTGTTTTTCAAGCAACTCATGAGCATACAGCCAATCTGCATAGCCTTTCCATACTTCAGGTTTTTGAACACCCCACTGCGGCGCATCAGCCCGATATTGCTGACTCAACCATTCCTGACTTAGTTTCACAAGATCAGCATTGGTCTCCGGCGCGTTTTTCAATAAAATATCAGCAGATTCTGATGCATTACTAATCGCGAATTCATATCCTTTTGCCGTTGCCCGCATAAATTTAGCAACTAACTCTTTATTTTCAGTAACATTCTTTTCACTGGTAATAATAATTGGCGTATAATAATCAAGAACAGGATTCAAATCTTTTAAGTAAATAAAGGACAAATTAATCCCTCGTCGTTTTGCTTCAATGCCATCCCATCCATAAAAAACCCACTGAAAATCATTGTCACGACCGATAGACGTGAAGAAATCGGTTTCACCAATCGTCACATTAATTAACTTTTCGTAATCTGCGCCTGCATCATCCATTGCTGATTTAATTGTCGCTTTTTCAATGGGGGAGCCCCAACTTCCATATCGTTTCCCTTCAAAATCTTTGACTGTTGTGATGTTACTTTCCGACAGGGAAGCAAATGCAGAAGTGTTGTGCTGAATAATCGCAGCAATAGATACAACAGGAATATCACTTGCTCTCGCAATCGTTACCGATTCTTGAGCACTTACTGCAAAATCTGCTTTACCCGTCGCAACCAGTTGTGTGCCATCTCCTGTGGGTTGGATAATTGCAACTTCCAAACCTTCTTCAGCATAATAACCTTTGTCTTTCGCGACGTAAAGTCCGGTATGATTGGTATTTGGTGTCCAATCTAAAAGAACAGTAACTTTTTGTTCTTCAACTTGTTTTTTATTTATCTCCTGTAATTTCACCATACCAAGAGTAACTATCAATCCGAAAATAAATAAAACACCAATAAAGAAAATAATTCTATTCATAGATTACACAACTCCTCCTTCTTTTTTGTGAAAATACCATGGAATAGCAATCTTTGTCAACTGATCAATGAGAAAAATCGTTAACAAGCTGAGTGTCGTAACAACAAAAATAACAGCAAAGACACTATCAGTCAGATATGATCTAGCCGATCGGATAAGAAAAATTCCAAGACCATTTTCCGCACCAATCCATTCACTCACAACTGCGACACCGACAGCATAGGCACCAGCAATCCGAAATCCTGAAAAGAACGCAGGAAGACTTGCAGGGATTTTGACCATCCGAAAAATCTGTGATTTTTTCGCTCCCATACTTTTGAGAAGCCGAATCATATTACTATCCGCCGCCTTAAATCCATCATAAAGACTGAGTGCAATCGGGAAAAAACACGCAAGGGTAATGACAATAATTTTCGGCAGTAAACCATACCCAAACCACACCACAAGGAGAGGAGCAAGTGCGATAAACGGAATCGTTTGAGAAATAACGAGAAATGGTTTAAACAGTTTCCGGAAAAACGACGACCACTCCATCGCGATAGCAATCCCAAAGCCTACAATCGTTGCGATTGTCAAACCAAGTAACGTTTCAAAAATCGTATACAGACTATGCATAAAAAGCAATTCTCGTTTTACCCACAATGTTTCAAAAATCTGATGGGGAGCAGGAAGTATCCATTTTGGCAATGAAAAAAGGGCAACAGCAATTTCCCAGACAATAAGAAATGATGCGATTGCGATAAATGATAATGAATAAGTCTTAAGAAATTTCATCGGTGTTTGGTTACTTTCTCAAAAATCGTCATCACGCCTTTCGGATTATGCAAAATTTTGACATTGGTAAAAACTGAAGTAGCGCCCGCTTTGATCGCAATGTTTTGAGCTTTTCTTACAATCGTAAACAACGTATC
>DATIGJ010000011.1:0-8869 GCA_035454765.1 Patescibacteria group bacterium | reverse complement strand
ATTGATAGTCGCGTGCGATGGTCAATGTACGTGCAGGGCGCTCTCCATACCTTTGCTAGCGTAAGTGGTATTATTGCTAATCGTGCGCTTATGGCAGGACATGAACGATGGGCAGCTGTTTCTCTGGGTATTACTGGTCTTGTCGGTGCGGCAGCAAGTACTGAGCGTGTAGCTGCATTTCGACGGATGGATAAGATTGTCAGTCAGTATAGCCGCGCGGTCGGTGCGGAACCACGAGACCGATATCAATGGGGAGATATGCGTGCTCATGCTGATTCTGAATCGTATGGTGCTCCTTCTCTGGCATCACTTGCTTTTTTTATGGCAGGATTTTTGATCGATCATGAGGTGACGAATAATAATTCGAGTGACCCTCAAGGAGGAATCGGTTTGTTTGGTGGAACGGTAGCTTATGCAGGAGGTGCCTTAGGTATCATAAGTGAAGCAAAATCTAGGGAACTCAAAAAAACTTTTCGAAAACAACTTGCTAATATTGAATTTTCAGTTAATCTGCCTTTGACGCTTGAAGCTCAAAGTTTGGAAAGACGTGCGGCTGATCTTGTCGGAGAATCAGGAGATGGACGTTTTCAATTCCGTGATGAGACAGGTCAAGCGTATGAGGTAGCTCTTGGAACAGAAGAGACGGAGTGGTCGGGAAGGAGACGTTCTGCTTCCAAGAAGCGTAAGACAACAATTTCCATAAAGGAGGTATCACAAGGAGATGGAGATGCTCAATTTGAAGAAATACAGATTAATACACAAGTGAAGGTAGGAGATAGGTTCAGCCCTCGTTCGTCCGTTGCTGTAACAGTCGGTCATTATGATAAAACAGGAGAGAGATATATTATGGATGAAGATACAAATGAAAGAGCATTTGAAGAAAGAGACGAAAGACTTAAGAGAATGAGGAGAGTACTAAAAGTTCTTAATAAGATAACTCCTGAGTCTCGAATTGACATCGTGGGAACAAGTGCCTTCTAAAAAATGAATCTATCTCAGTTTATTTTTATTGCGTAGCTTCCTGTTGGATGCTGATATCGGCAAGATATTGGACAAAATTGGGATTCTCTTGATAGAATCGTGCCAAAAGTAAAATCGCTTTATCTCGGAGAATAGGATGATCCGGATTTGTTATATTCCGAAAACTGTTAGGAAACAAAAGACTCCTTCCTATTTCAGCTCTGTCTTCTTCAAGATTGGTTATTCCGTAATTTGACCCTGTAACAACTTCTTTTTCACTCATTTCCTGTTGTATGATCGCTGCTCGCTCAGCATCACCAGCATCCATAGCAAGAGTATATTGTAATTCTAGGATAGAGTATTCAAAGAGACCCATATATTTACTGGTATCGGGTTCATGTTCTCCGAATGTATAGAATTCTTCAACAGGAAGAGGATTGTAGCTAACTAACTGTGGGTCGTCGTCAGCCAGGTAAAGGCCGTGATATTGCTCATGTGTTTCGTCATAGACATGATATGCCTCATGGAGTAATGCACTACTGGTTGGTTCAAGATAGATATCATGAGTATCTCTATGTACAAAAGCGTTTGCGTCAGAGCCAGAAGCTGTCTGATTAATAACTTCTGCCAGTTTAATGTTTTGAACCCCTAGTGTTTGAATAAGTTCTTCTGGTAATGGTCCAAGATCTTTAATAAAACGTAATAATCCGTGTTTGACCTCGGGAGTTTCAAGGGCGTCTGGAGATAGGGGTGTTTGTTTCAGATCACCTTCTGTCGAAAGCGAGAGTGTGATGCCATATTTATCCGCGAATTCTTTTGCCGCACTGAAGTAAACATCGAAAGCAGGTGCTTGCTCGCTGGAGGCATCAATAGCCAAGAGATCGTATGTGGTGCCCTGATAAGAAAAATTTTGAGCGAATTCATAATAATTATGAACAGTTAATCCCAATCTTTCTGCGATTGCCACCTGTCTTGCTGCTTCTTGAGAAATTTTTGCCTGTGGGAGATCTGGATTGTATAGAATTTCGGGTAATCCAGCAGAATTATTCAAAATAGTTTCAACAGCTACAAGATCGGCTGCTGATATCTCAACATAGCGTATTTCTTCTTGTTCTGGCGCGGTGACGGTAGGCATTTCTCTAGGTTGATTTACGGTATCTGAAATGATGTTTGCTGCTGGTGTTGCAAGGGCTGCGGCTATCGTTACAACGGCTGCCGTTTTCATAACGGTTTTAGTTCTTCTATCTCGCGGATCTTCTTGGTATTTTCGAGCCAATCTAGTTTTTGTTCTCAACTCCTTTGGTTTTGGTTGGTCTTTTTGTTCTTGCCAATGGGGTGGTGGTGCATCATAGATTGTTTTTCCAGCCGGTCTGGAAAGTGTTGCCGTGACACGATCTTGTGTGAGGACTTCAATTACTTCTCGTTGCCCATCTCTTCTTTCTTTTGTTTTTGCTCTGATTCTGATGCCGTTTGCGTTATAGGAAGAACTATCTTTGGGATCATGTGCTAAATTCGCGATAATAAATTCCTGAGAACCATCTGCAGCTGGTGTTGTTCGTGAAATATACAGCCGCGGATCCATCCGTCGCTCTGAAGAAAAAATAATTTGTGAGACTCCATCTCTCGAAGGGAGCAGCATTTTATTACCTGGATTGGGACGAAAGGCATTGTCTACTGCCTGGACGAACCGTTTGTGAGGGCGGGAAGGAGCGTATCTTTGTTCTGAATATTTAGGATTTTCTGCGGGCATGGTGCTATTATACTCATTTTTTATATTTGGTGTACAATAGCAGAAAATTATGAGTGTTATTGAACAGGAAAGATCGGTACAACAAGAAGCTTCTATCCAGACACGAAGGAGAGCTATGCAGACATGGTTGAAAGTACGATCTGATGGCATAGCCGGAGGGGTAAGTGGTGTGAGTATTTTGGGTTTTGTTTTTCTCCAGTCGCGTGATAATCCACTAATTGATCAGATGATTAACTCTGCAACAGCAGGTGTTTTGGGAGGTGCGGCGATAAGTATGATCGTTTTTCTGGCAACGTTGCGCATAGGATCAATGGAAGAGAGAGATAAGGCAGCAGCACAGGCATGGAGAGGAATGAGAAGAAGAATTAAATAGACAATCGTGGTGCTTGTAAAAAACCCAAGTAATTAGTATAATACAAACTATAAGACGTATGGCGGAAAGATTACAAGCATCACCTGATATAAGAGTTGGCGTTGTTCCACGAAAAAGAGGAGAAGCCTTGCAATTTTTGGGAAGTAAATGGGTACGACCTGCAAGTGAGACCCGATCAGGAGAAATACGGTCAAATATTGCTCGTCTTATAGAGGACGGTTTCTTTGATCGCGATGCGTTTATTCAGAATATGACTGAATATGTAGGAGGGCGTAAGTCATATTTTTGGAGTAAAACTATTTCGGATACGTTTTTGAAGGATCCTCCTCGCCACACCTTTACGTCAGACCCCTTACCAATTCCCGGATTTGGAGGAACGGTAACTTTTGTTAGCCAGAAACACGAACCAGGATCATCTTATCATAACGAGGTTGTTTTCCGTGTGCCTCGTGGTGATCATGATGATCTTCTTGTCATTTCGTCTGGATATTCATCTGGTTGGATAGATTCAAGCAAGCCAAAGGCCGGGGTGTTTGACGAGGGTCCTTATAGTCGTATAGAGAGATATACGACGCCACCCGGAGGCGATTTTTTCCAGAAACGGGAACTAAATGGGTCTGCTCGTATTGAAGATCGTGAGTGGTTGGTTGCTGTTGCAAATGCAGCGTTTGGTATAAAAAGACGACGAGTCGGAAATCGAGTGGTGGATTATACACAAACAGGAGAAACAATGCGTAGAACGATGGATGCATTTGCACGAGGTGAAGAAGTCATGAAAGGTACCTCTGCTGAAAGTGGATATATGACGCCTGGAACGGAGGCAGGAATTATATCAGAGCTTTCACGACTTGTCCAGGGAAAACGTGAAAGTGAACGAGTACAGTGGCCATTCCGTGCGCCCATTCTTACTGACCTCAACAGTCATTTTGCCAGAGAGAAGAGTGAGGGGATACAGGTTTTGAGTGGAGTTGGAGACACAGGTACTGTCCATATTGTTATTCCGACGAGAAAAGGAGAGAAGGCTGATTTTACCAGGGATCCTATCAGAATTGATTTTATGGGAAAAGACAGACCATCACACGTCGAGTCATCCTATTTTATTCAACAGGATCCTTATACGTTTAGATTTGACATGAAACGAAGAGTGATTGATGACCCAACGGATTTGCGATATGACACCACAAAATCTTTGCCGCCAACGGAACGCGTGGAGGATGCAGAAACACGACAGGTTCTTGCTATGTTAAAAACAACCCAGACAGTTGCACCTTCAAGAAATTAATTGGTTAGGTAATCTGCGTTTTCCAGGTACTGTAATTTGTTTGGAGAAGTGATTTGAGCGGCTCAGTGGCTTCAGTCTCGGGAATTAATCCTTCTAATGTTTCAACTGCGACTGTGACAAGTTGTATTGTAGCTTGTTTTTGTTCAGGAGAAAGCTTTTTAATCGTTTCTGCAAATGCTTCAGGGTGAGTGACAATCTCTAAATAGACTCTTGCATATTAAGGCTTATAGTGTATAATACTGCGATATGGGAGAAAGAAGAAGAAGTTCATTCGAGAGACGAAGACGTTCAGAGAATTTAAAGCGTGGTGTAGCAATTACCTTAGCAGTTGGAATTCTCGCAGGCGGGGTTGGCTACTTGAGTCAATACGATGTCAATTTAAATCGTGCAGCAAACTCACATCTAAGTGCTGAAACAGCAAATTGTGGTCGTGCAACCTATGTCATTGATAATCCAAGCTTAGTTTATCCAGACACCCATTCTCGTGTTCCTCAGACGGGAATCCTTGTCCAATCAACAGAAGAAGGCGGAAATCCCTTTATGTTAACCGTTATGCCAAAAGAGACAAATTACCCAATTCTTCAAGAAGGTGACGGTTTTGTCATTGTTGATAATTCGGTAGCGAAAAATCCTGTAACGATTGATGGGAAAGTGGTAGAAGGAAGGATAAATAGTCAAGATTCTTCATTTATCCGTTATGATCTTCCCCTAGATCATGCTTCCGAATCGTGGGCTGTTAAGATGGCAGAAACAACTCCTCAAACAGGTGAAACATTGTGGGTAACTTATTTTGATGCAAATAACCTTCGCTATATGGTTCCGGTAACAATGGTTGGTCAGGTTGGAAATGATTCACATGAGTTTATGGTAGCAGGAAATCCAATAGAAGAGAGAAATCGTGGTGCGGTAAGTGAGATGGATGCTTTGACACGTAATGTCACCGGTGGTGTTATTTGCAATGAACAGGGAGAAATCGTGGGGTTGGTAAATCAAGGTGAAAGGTTATCTTTGCATGCTATAGAAGGTAAGACGGGCATTGATGTATCAGAGAGTTTATTAGACAGTGGTTTGCTACAAGAATCTGCTCTTGCCATGACTTTTAGACCAATTAATCAAGTCCTCATGACTGACGATGCGTGGCAGTCGTAACTTTGTTTAAGCTAATCCAACAGTGTGACGACGCCCGCCATTGTCTCCAGTTGTTTTTTATTTTGCATGAGATGTTTGAGGCGGACGCGTTCCTGATTCAGTCGTTTTGATTCTTCTTCGATATTGATGAGTGCTTCTTCCATCGCGTTGACTCGTGATGCGTGTCGTGCCAGCTGATTTTCCAGAAGTGTCTGTGCGAAAAGATTTGCCATAATTTGGGTTTCAAAAAAATGATAAATTTTTTCAAGGGTTGGTTCGAAAATAAACCGGTCTTCCCGTTTGGTAATGATTGGTGATTCAGTTTCGAAAATATCTTCACCATTGATTGATGTTTCAATCGGCGATTGCTTGACTACATTACCGAATTTTCCATAATAGACGTGGACACGATCATATTGGAGAAATTTTTTCATAAGCGATTTGATATGGTCAATTTTAAATCCGGTATCAGGCATTTCAAAATATTCAAACGGATGGCTACTGGCGACGGGTGATTCTTCAAACATTTCTTTGCCCGCTTTGCCGATGATAACAATATCTGATTCTTCTTGTTTAATTTTTTTGAGATCATCGCGAAGCAGTCGGAAAGTTTTTTGTGTGACAGATCCGTACAGTCTTCCGTTGGAAGCGAGATAAACGAGTAAGGTTTTATTGATTTTTTGCAAGACAGGGGAGAGCTTATTGTCACCTTTTTTGATTCGTTTCATCAAATCCAAAACTTCACGTGCATAGGATGATTTCAAATCAACAAAGACATCAGAAATGCGGGCGAGAAAATCGCGGGTTTTGAGCACTTTTTCTTTAATTTGCTGCATGCGAATAACAGCAATTTCTTCATAACTTTGCGCCAGTTCTTTCAAACTGTTGAGCGCTTCAAGATCTTCGGTAATAACTTTTCGTTGGGGCATACTTTAATAGTAAAGAGAAAGACCAGAGGAGTAAAGAGAGCAGTTTGTATTGTCCTTTTGTCTTGATGACTTGACAAGGGAAAATATAATCATTATTATATCCCTAAGGGGGGGATATAATACGAAAGATCAAATAGTAAAAATTAAAGATCAAGAATATTAGAAAAACATATGGCATATAGACCGAAAAATACTCATGAACGAATTGTTCACCGTTTAAAGATCTCTCGAGGTCACCTCGATAAAGTGATTCAGATGATGGAAGACGATACGTATTGTATTGATGTGATGCATCAACTTCTTGCTGTTGAACGTGGATTAAAAGAAACAGGTAATGTGCTTTTGGAAAATCATCTTAAGGGCTGTGTCGCCAATGCAATTAAAAAAGGCAAAGCCGATGAGTCAATTCGTGAAATTATGGAAGTATTTCAAAAAAAGTCATAAAAGGAGGTGAGTAACAAATGATGCAGTATAGTTATGGCATGATGGGGGGAGGCATCTCTTTAATTTGGTTTCTTTTTTGGTTGATCGTTTTTATTGATTTGATTCTTTTTGGTATTTGGCTTTGGCAGCAAATTACAAAGAAAAAATAGAAATACAAAAGATATGAAAAAGTGGATTATCAGATTACTCGTTATTGTTGTTGTTGCGGGAATAAGCATTTTTGGCATTTTTTTCTACCGGTCAATAACAACACCACAAAAAATCCACATTCACGCAGGATTTATTGTTTTTGACAACAATAAAGAACTTGATTTTTCAGGAAACAAATATATGAATATTAAGCCCTGTTCGGAAGCAGAGGAAGATCATGAAGATGAAGAGAACGAACAACTCGAAAAAGCACATCTGCACGACAATGTGGGAGACATCGTACATGTTGAGCGAAGCGATGGGAAATGGAAAGATCTTTTTACCAATATCAATTATTCGGTTGATTACACGAAAGTGACAGCGTATATCAATGGACAAAAAGTTGCAAATTTTCAAAATAAATTAATTACTGCTTATGACAGTGCTGTTATTTTTATAGGTAAAGTTGATGAAAGTAAATTGAAAGAAGCAGTAAAGATTGATTATATGAAAGAGAAAGAAAAAAAGAGTAATGATTGTGGATCAGAATAATTTTGCAGATATGAAGGTTTTTAAAAAAATTATCTTGGTTATCTTAGGGATTTTGGGTGTTGTTATTGCATTAGTTGTCGGGATATCGTTTTATCACTCTGTACAGCCGACAAAATTTATCAATGAAAATATTGTTTTTAAAAATAAGCTTGCTATTCCACCTCTGCTAACACCAAGAGAAGAAAACGGAGAGAAAGTTTTTGATCTCACTATTCAGAAAGGAGAAACAGAGATTTTTGAAGGCAAAAAGACGCAAACATGGGGATATAATGGAAGCATTTTAGGTCCGACAATCCGTGCACACACAGGTGATAAGATTCGTTTGAATGTTACCAATAATATAGGAGAAACAACGACAGTACATTGGCACGGTATGCTTTTGCCTGCGAGTGAAGATGGGGGTCCTCATCAGACGATTTCGGTAGACAAAACATGGAGTCCTTCCTGGACTGTAACCAATGAGGCGGCAACGCTTTGGTATCATCCTCACACAATGGAGAGAACAGCGATACAAGTCTATCGCGGGCTGGCAGGGTTTTTTATCATTGATGATGACAATTCCGATTCTCTTTCCTTGCCAAAAGAATACGGAGTAGATGATATTCCATTGGTTGTGCAGGACAGAAAATTTGATGCAAATGCACAACTCGTGTATGACCATGTACACATGATGCACGAGGTGACAAACGGCATGTTGGGTAATACGATTCTTGTGAATGGTACCTATGCGCCATATATAGAAGTACCGGCAAAAATGATAAGACTCCGTCTTCTGAACGGATCGAATGCAAGACGATATAATTTCGGGTTTTCTGATAATAGGAAGTTTTACCAAATTGCCAGTGATGGTGGCTTGCTACCTGCACCTGTAGAAAGGAATCGTGTACAACTTTCTCCTGGAGAAAGAGCTGAAATCCTTGTTGATGTACGTGATATCAAAGACGCAATAATGTTACTGAGTTATCCGGTAGACGGGGATCAAAACACAGTAAGGGGGCTTGTCTTGGGAGCAGTTTCAGGAGGAACTGATGAACGGCAACAGTTTAACATTTTAGAGATACGTCCGAAAGCTGGAAGCTTTGTAGAAGAACAACTACCGAAAGTACTAAATACCATTGACTATCTTGATGAGAAAAAAACTGTTACCACGCGAGAATTTCGTCTTGATACGGTAGCAATCAACGGGAAGAAAATGGATCCATCAAGAGTTGATGAAATCGTACGAGAAGGAGATATTGAGATATGGCATTTCAGTAATCAAGCACCCGGTACTCATCCGATTCATATTCATGGCGTACAATTTCAAGTACTTTCCCGAAACG
>DATIGJ010000010.1:0-3918 GCA_035454765.1 Patescibacteria group bacterium | reverse complement strand
GTCATTTTTGTAAGGAAGGCTTTCTGCAGAACCATGAACGATAGAAATGCTATCTTGAGCGATAGCACTTTGCTCTTCTGCTTGTGTAATTGCAATAGCCGCTTGATCCAACATCGCTTGCGAATTATCAAGGCCGTGTACTTTTTTTGCTCCGGCTTTCACCGCTTCGATTGCAACTGTGCCTGCTCCCATGCCAATATCAGCAATCGTTGCATCAGGAGCATAGACTTTTAAGAATGTTTCGAGAATGGGATCGAGCAATCGTCCATCAACACCATGTCGGGATTCTGCGTACGCAAGTGCTACGGAATGATCAAATACTCCTCCCCGTCCGTCTCTATGACGGAGTGATGATTCTTTCGTCGCAGGTTTTTGTTGCTCTCGTCGTCTCTCAGGACGTCCGGAGACTACTGTTATTCTTGTGTAAGAGAAAAGAATTCTTTCAGCCATAGCGGTGATTATAGCATAAAAGACCTATAGGAGTTTAGTGGCCTTTTGCTTCGAGGTATTTTTTACCGTGTCCCACTGTGGTATTGATCGGTACACCTGCTTTGCAAAGAGGACAATCTTGTTCTTCAAATGCTGTTACTTCTAACACTGCAAGAGATGAGAAAGGTGCACCAATAGTTTCCGAGGTAATATTTTTGGTGTCTTTATTTACCATGACACAAACTTGAACCACATGTCCTCCTGCATTTTGTACGCTATCAACAACCTTTTTAACTGATCCACCTGTTTGAGTAAGATCTTCAATGACGAGAACATTTTTTTCTTTGACTAATTTATCGTAACCTCTGGTAAATACTTGATTTTTTTCTGCGTCTTTTTCTGTATAGACACCCAAAATTTCTTTGTTCTTTAGTTGTGATAAATGGTATGCAGTCCATGTGGAAAGGATAATGCCTCCAAGTGCAGGGCCGACGACGACGTCAATATCCAGATCTTTATTTTTTTCTGCAAAAAGTTTTCCTATGCGGGAAGTTTCTTTAGTATGCGGATACAGTGCATCTTTGTTAATGTAGGTATCGAAATGTTTACCCGATGTTCCAACAAAATGGCTATCTGAAAGAATTGCACCTGTTTTTTTGAGTAAGTCTAGTACTTCGTCGTTCATAGTTATCGATATATATTAATTTCGTCTCTAAGTTTTATCGTTTCTTCTCGTGCTTTTTCGGCAAAATCATCATTTTGCGATGCAAAAATAATACCACGTGAAGAATTGATGATCAAGCCTTTTTTCTGGGAATTTAAACCAGCATTGAGAATTGCTTTGACATCTCCCCCTTGTGCACCGATGCCGGGTACAAGAAAAGTCATATCTCCTGTGATTTGTCTTATTTCTGCAAGTTCTTCCGGATAGGTTGCGCCGACAACAAGCAGAACATTTTTATTGGTATTCCATTCGTTTGCCGCTTTTTTTGCAACAAATTGATACAGCTTTTTGTCCCCTACCTGAAGGTCTTGTAACTCCCCTGCTCCGGGGTTTGAGGTACGGCATAAAAGAATATTGCCTTTGTCTGCTTTTGCAAAAAACGGTTTAAGTGCTTCACTACCAAGATATGGTTGAAGGGTTATAGAATCAGCGCCTAAATAGTCATAACAATATTTGATGTATCCTTCATTAGTGTTACCGATATCTGCACGTTTGGCATCAAGAATTGTGACAAGTTCGGGATATTTTTCATTAATATAGTCAAAGGTCATTTTTAATTCCTTTACTCCCTTATCCCCGAATCCTTCATAGAATGCGGAATTTGGTTTGTATGCACAGACAAGATCGTGCGTTGCATCAATGATTGCTTTATTAAACGCAAATTGTGGATATTCTTCGTGTTTGATATGTTCGGGAAGTTTATTAAAATCACTATCGAGTCCGACACAGACGAGAGAGTTATTTTTTTCAATAGCAGTGTTTAGTTTGTCTAAGAAAGTCATTTGTAAAAGAATATAGCTAACTGGTGTTTTTGTCAATCGAATCTTAAAATCCGAATCTCCTTCTTAGTTCTTCACTGTCTTCATATTTTTTAAATAGTCGTACGACAAAACCAGCTCCTGCTAAAACAGCATCTGCGTATGGGTCATATTTTGTAATCTCTGCAAAACCTTGTCGAAGTGCTCTCTCTCCATGTGCTATTTCTTCCCATTTACCTTTCAGTCTGGCAATATTTTCTGATGATCCTGGTAGTAATTCGATTCCATCTTCAAAAAGCGCAACGCTTATTAAGTCAGCTGGTAATTTAGGAAGTTGTGTGCCTTTTAATTCACCATCGATTCTGAGCATGCCATATGCCCAGGTAGCGCCTTTGGTAAAATTGACTACCTCATCGTTATTCGTAAGACTTTGTTCTGCCTGACGAACTCTTCCATGTAAATCCCCATTTGCTGAGCGCATCAAGTTGGTTTCTCGTCTGTAAGCTATCAGAGGGTTTCGTCTTATCTCTGCAAGTGTTTGTTGCACGCCTCTATCTGTAACTGGGAATATTCTTCTTTCTCTTGCTGGTTCTGAACGCGGTGATCTGTCTTTATGCATGGTTATTATTATTTATTCAAAAATAAAATATATACTCCTGAGCCCGCAAGTAGTACTCCAAGAACAATATTCCATGTCAGTTTTTCGCGAAACAACAAAATGCCTAAGATGACGACAAGGAGGACCACGCCGATACGAAGAACGGGCATGACGGTTGAAACACCGGGTCCATCCGAAAGCGCTTTGAATGATAATGCAGTAAAGATAGAAATAAAAATGCCTCCTATAGCTGCATAAAGAATGCCATACGGATTGCCTTCCAGCTTTCGGCTAAAGATAAAATACAGAATTATTGCAGTGGCAAATCCTGCTCCCTGAAAGAGTAAATTGCTTAAAAACGGGTCTCTGAGATTAGATCCAAGTTTGCGGAAGAGATCTGAGATGGCTCCCGCGCCGATTGCCCCAAGTGCGAAAATAATCCAGTTCATACTAAATAGTTTTCCAATTCCTCAACTGATTGTACCACATGGGTTGGTGCCGCGTTTATTATTTCTTCTCGTGATCCATAGCCATACAGAACGCCGATTGAGTCGATTCCATTTTCTTTCGCTCCGATAATATCGAATTCCCTATCCCCTATCATAACGACAGAATTTTTTTCTTCAGATCTTGTTTCTAACATTTCTTTAATAAGTGTTGTTTTATCTGCATTTGATAAATCAGGAAGGCAACCTTTTATTTCTTCAAAAAATGAATCCATTTTGTGAAATCTGATTATTTCTTTTGCCAAGAAATTTGGTTTGGAAGTGACAATAGACACTTTTTTATTAGCATTTTTTAGTCGAGTAAGAAGTTCTGTAATACCATTATATTTTGTTCCCTCATACATGCCTATTGGTATGTAATACTCCCGATAATACTCTACGGCCTGCAATGCCTGTTTTTCTGGAAAGCCATAATATTTATGAAATGATTTATGAAGTGGTGGACCAACAAAATGTTTTAAATTTTCAATACTTTCAGAAATACCAAATTTATCAAGAGCGTGTTGTACTCCTTTGGTAATACCCAAGTTTGGATCAATGAGGGTGCCGTCGAGGTCGAAGAAGATGATGTCGTATGCCATATTAGATTTGGTCTTTTATTTCTTGTGCGAGGGATGGATTCCACATGGCTCCGGTTGCACTAAATACCGCGTCTGCTCCTTTCTCTCGATACTCCTGATAATCTTCGGGTGTGGTAACTCCCCCTACCCCATCAATGGCAAATGTGTAATTGTTCTTTTTTCGAATTTCGTCTAAACGTTTTACCGTATCGAGTCCAGCCCATTTGATTGGTGCACCACAGACACCACCTTTTTCGCGGTTTTTCCCGGGAAGCGCCTGTGATCCTTTCTCGTTGACGATAATGCCAGGCAGTGTGTTAATCCCAGCAATGCCATTTGCGTA
>DATIGJ010000009.1:0-2196 GCA_035454765.1 Patescibacteria group bacterium | reverse complement strand
GACGATTGAAGCGATGGAAACCCTGAGTCTATTTCCCGCCGATTTAGCAAACTCAGGCACAAAAGTGCTTATGACAATTTTCTCGGAAGAACTCAAAAAGAAATCTTTGGAGATTTGTTCCAGTCTTCGAGAAAACAATATTAATGCAGAAATTTATCTTGGTGAAATCAAAGAAAAAAATCCACTCGAAAAACAACTAAAATACGCAGATGCAAAACGTATCCCCTATGTCGCACTACTCGGCCCGGAAGAAGTAAATAAAAATGTAATCACTCTTCGCAATATGCAAACCCGGGAACAAAAAGAATTATCTTTTGAAGACATCCTTCAAACGCTTGCACAATAATCAATGCTTCAGCTATAGTTGATATATGAAGCTGTCCACAAGACATCTTGCACTGCTTGCTCTTACCGGCTCTTATCTCATTTGGGGAGCAACACCCCCCATTTTCAAATGGTCTATGGAGGAAATTCCTCCGTACACACTTGGTTTTCTCCGATTTATGCTTGCTTCACTGATTATTCTGCCCTTTGCTTATAAAAAAATTGCGATAAAAAAGGATGACTTCACCAAACTGCTCACGCTTGCTGCTGTCGGAATTACGTTAAGCATCGCCCTTTTTCTCGTCGGCTTACAGCTTACCTCCAGTATTAACACACCTATTATCCAAGCACTAACACCCTTGTTAATGATTATCGGCTCGGTCTGGTATCTTCATGAAAAACTACAAAAAAGAATTGTTATCGGTGGTGCTATCAGTGTCATCGGTATTCTCTTGATAGTTTTGCAGCCAATCCTGATGACCGGACCCGACGGTTCAATACCCGGGAATCTCCTTATTCTTCTTTCGGTCTTTTGTGCAGTTGTTTACACTCTGCTTCTCAAAAAATATAATCTACCCTATCCTACTGTCACTATTGTCTTCTGGACCTTTCTTTTTGGAGGACTCTTATTTCTCCCCGCATTCCTGACAGAACTAGTGCTCTTCCAACCATTTGCACATTTTGATATGAAAGCATTGATAGGCGTCGGATTTGGAGCAATTTTCGCATCAGCAATCGCATTTTTCCTCTATGCGTATAGTCTCAAATACCTCACAGCAAGTGAAGTCAGTATTTTTATTTACATTGAACCAATTATCACTATTCTTGTTGCAATTCCTCTTCTTCATGAAACGCTCCATCCAATCTATATAGTAGGTAGTTTGATCGTTTTTCTGGGAATCTTTGTTGCAGAAGTACATAGAAATCCACATCATCATCGCCACCTGAAGCACAAACATCTCCACCACCACCCATAATTCCAACCGCACTTGTCAAGATTCGTGAATTAAGCTATAATAAGAGACATCATGAAGGCAAATACGCATCCAAAATTTTTTGAAGAGGCACAAGTGATTTGTGTGTGTGGTAACCGATTTACCACAGGTTCGACGCAAGAACTTATCCATGTCGAACTTTGCAGTAAATGCCATCCCTTCTATACTGGTGAACAACGGTTTGTTGATAGTGGTTCAGTTATTCAACGATTCCAGGCAAAACAAGCAAAAGCAGCAGATTATAAAGCAAAGAAAAAACAAAAAACAGAAGAAAAAAAGAAACAATCTGAAGCTCCAAAGTCTCTTCGTGAAATGCTCATGGGATTAAAATAGCACCCTCCTCTTTGCTATTCTGACAAGACAGCTTTTGTTATGATATATTTATCAGCTCAATAAATTTTTAAATCAAAAGTTAAAAATCAAAACTCAAAAATACAATTCAAAACTAAAAAGTAGATAAATTTTGAATTTTTACTTGTAATTTTGACTTTTGCATTTTGATTTTTGAATTTATACTATGTCCGATTACAGATACACTCAAATAGAAGAACTTGAACAAAAGATTGAAGAAACTCGAGCCCTGCTCGAGGATCCGTCAATGGCTGAACTTGCCAGAGAGGAAATCACAAAGCTTGAATCTGAAAAACAATCCCTTGAGGATGGTATCCGTGAATCAGTTGAAAAACGTGCAGATAATCTTGATGAACGAAATATCCTTGTCGAAGTGAAAGGCGCCGCAGGCGGTGACGAAGCAAAACTCTGGGCAGAAGAACTCCTTCGGATGTATACCCGATTCGCGCAACGACAAGGATACACTGTCGAACAACTTGAAGAAAACGTCATTAAACTTTCCGGCAAACCAGGTGCTTTCGGTGCG
>DATIGJ010000008.1:0-3901 GCA_035454765.1 Patescibacteria group bacterium | reverse complement strand
TTTCTGGCTATTATGAAGCCACTTGTTTTTTATCCTTTCACAATTCTGTTTGTCTTTGGAGAAATTCCTTCGTGGCACGTTCTTCTTGGCGGACAAATTTTTCTCTCGATGTTATTTTGTTATCTTCTTGCGCGGGATTTCAAATTGGGCAAACTACCAAGCATTATTGTCGGTCTTTCCTTCGCTCTTAATTCCTTTATGGTCGGGCTTTTACAGTTTGGGTCTGACGCCCATACGATGGTCTGGTGGCCGCTCATTCTTCTGTTTGGCAAACGCTTTCTTGAAGAAAAAAAACGAAAATATCTTCTCTTCCTTGCCTTCGCGATAGCCTTCGGAGTCTTAGGAGGACAGCTACAATACATGGGATTCTTCCTTCTCTTTTTTGTTGCGTTTATACTCTTTTATGGTATCAAGCTCAAAACGAAACCGCTGACGTATTTCCTCTTGTCTGTAAGTATCGCACTTGGCATCGGGCTCACCGCAATCCAGCTTGCCCCAAGCGTTGAACTTTTCTCCCACTCTCACCGTGGACTGCTTTCGGAAGGGCAACAACAGGAAGTTTTCAAATCAGGCCTTATGGAACCAACACACCTCTTCCGACTGTTTGCTCCGGATTTTTTCGGCAATCCAGTGACCCGAGATGAACGCATCGGGTATATTGAAGGAAGTGGTTACTTCGGCATTATTTCGCTTTTCTTTGCTCTGTTTGCAGCTATTTTTGCCAGAAATAATGTCTTTGTCCGCTTTCTGACAGTAACGTTTATTGTCACAGCATTATTGGCAGTACAGGGCATTGGCGACATCCTTTCCCTACTTCATCTTCCTGTTATCACCAGTGGTAGTGGTGGCAGAATCTTTACCCTGACGCTTTTCTCAGGAGCCCTGTTATCAGGATTTGGCATCATGGCCTTTCTCCAGATGAAACAACGAAAAAAACAACTGCTGTCACTTCTTAGTTTTGTTCTTTTATTTATTCTCGTCGTTGCCTTCTCGTATCTCATACAGCTTTTCCCTTCACCTCAAGATGTCGTCCGCTCGCTCAAATTTGCCGTCCTGATTCTCGGCTCCTTCAGCTTTGTTGTTTTTGTCTATCTCATGCTTGTAAAGAAAAAGCACTTCTCCCGATTTTTACCTACCGGATTCCTGTGTCTTCTTATCTTCCTGACCTTTTTTGACTTGTTCCGCATGGGCTACCGGTTTTTGACCTTCTCCAATGAAAAATTCTTATATCCCGAGCTGCCGGTGACGCAATTTCTTAAAGAGCAAACCAAGACATCCCTTGGCCGTGTCTATGGCATCGCAGAACCGGAGCTAGCAACCCATCTTGGCATCTATACGATTGAGACCTATAACCCCCTCTACCTCGTCCGAACAGCTTCTCTTTTGCAGGCACTGCAACAATTTCCTCCTGACGCACTCTCTGCCGATAACAAATATTTCCTGACAAGTAGTGGCGACGTCTTAAAACATGCCATTGATGTCCTTGGTACTGAATACGTTGTCAATCTCAAAGAAGAAAATCCGTCATTGGCACACTTCAAAACAGAATCACTGCAAACACATTTTGTTAAAGTCTATAGTGATGAAAAATTTGGCGTCTATAAAAATCTCACCAGTTACCCACGGTTTGGACTATTTTATGACTATACCATTGCCGCAGATGACAAACAGCTTCTTAATATGATCACAAAAAGAACTGTTGACTTCCGAAAAACGCTCATCCTTGAAGAGGAGCTTCCCTTCGAGCTGGAAACAGGAACAGGTTCTGCCAAACTCACCGCCTCAACAATCAATGAACAAACCTTCACTGCGACGACGGACAAACCTGCGCTCTTTTTTATCTCAGACGCATGGTATCCAGGATGGAAAGTAACAGTAAACGATAACGAAACCAAACTCTATCGCGCTCATTATGCCTTACGGGCAGTACTTCTCCCTGCCGGAGAATCTCAGATTCGTTTTTCTTATGAACCGCGCAGTTTCCTTCTTGGCATTATTGTCAGCGGAGTAAGTCTTTTCCTCCTTACCATCCTTTCTTTTCTTCCTACACGGCGTACAACAAGCCGTAAGGCCTAAAAAAGAATACATGAGTCCTTATTTCCTTTTGAAGATATATTGTTCTCCCTGGTGATAGATGAGGTCGTAATTGCTATCCCGCTGAAGCTTAGTAATCAACTCAGGAATATCCGGTCCAAATAAAAAATTGTTCGGATTCTGGCCTTCTCGGACATCAAGTAACACATAGTCAGGCGCATATGGCTCATAATTCTGGCGTAAGAAAATAAATTCCTGATGAGTAAATCTGACGCCGAGATTATTTTGCGTCATGATTGATGAGTCCTTGGGAATTCTTGCAATCAGGCTATCCAAAAAGGCAAAATCTTTCGTGTGTTCATAAAATACTGGATGCACTGCCAAAAGAAAGGGGCCGTGATGCACAAATCGGAATAACACAAACGCATTCAGCATCAGAAGGAGTGCAAGAAGATATTTACCCTGCTGAATCACTTTATATCTGAGAAGAAAGGAGAAGCCAAATACTGCGGAGAGACTCAACAGGACGGAAACCACCGCGTTATAATGCAGTCCGAGCGTCCAGTAGGTATAATGAAACTTCGGAAGAAACCGAAGGACATATTCCTGCAGGATCGCAAACCACATACCTGGTGCAAACGCGGAAAGAAAACCATATTGCAAAAAGCTGAAAAAGAGGGTTTCCCGCTTGAGTGGATGATCACCAAGGGCGACAACTTTATCAAGGACACTCTCCGGCAAGTCAGGCCAATGCAAATACAAACCTTGGGAAAAATATGGAATAAAGACTTTCATCGCAAGAAATCCCCACAAGAGTGCCACGATTGCAGCGATGACTGCCTGTTTTCTCCATGCTTTGTTATAAAAGAACAGAAAAATCGCGATACCACACCCAAGCAGAAAAGTAACCTCTTTGAAACCTAAGGTAATCAAAAACGTGACCCAAAAAAGTTTCTTTCGTTTGGTAACGATTGCAAAAAACGTCAGGGCTACCGGTAACGTCATAATGGTAACTTCATGAAAATCCGTAATAATAGCGTTCTGAATACCAACGAAGAAAAAATAACACCAGGCAATACTCAACGCCAAGAGCTTATCTTTGAAAATCGCCACACCAGTTTTATAGATAAAAAATCCCGCAAGTCCGACAAAAATTGCCTGGACGATAAGCAACACCTCACTTCTGTCGGTAATCCAATACACAGGCGCCAGTAACAAAATACTGACATCAAAATGATCAGCAAAGAGCCATCTCCCTCCGACAAGCAGATGCTCAATAATCGGCGGCTGAAAGCGGGACACATGCCAGATTGCCTGATCAAAAATTCCGAAGTTGTAGTAAAACACCTCGTACTGCCAGTACCGATTAAGAGAGACAAGAGCACCTGCCAGCGTAAAAAGAATCGTCAGACACACAACAATGACATCAATGATTCTATGATTGCTCACTTTTTTAAGAAGACTATCCATAGATTACTTTCCTTTATCAGGATGAAAAAGACGCTTTTGGATCGTAAAATTACCGATTTTTTTCTCTTCAATAACATCAGACAACAAATCTTCCCGACGCGTGTATTCATCCACCCAATGTTTCTGAATACCTGCTTCAGGTTCAATAATCATATACCGAAGAGGCGGCTCGTTCAGATCCTGCTGCATCGGAAGATCTCCCAGAAACCCTTCTTGATTATCTCCCCAGAAAGAAGGTACGTAGCCATACGTCTGTTTTCCATAGAAGGTAAAGACGTAAGACCAGGTCGTGTTAATATTCAACGGATTAGTAATGGTGGTGATGACAAACGGCTGCTTGTTCGCATCAGCGTAGATATAATCAAGCACCTCCCGTTCATAATTGATCGTCATCCCC
>DATIGJ010000007.1:0-7020 GCA_035454765.1 Patescibacteria group bacterium | reverse complement strand
TTTATGCAATCAAGACGATTTCTTATTACTGGTGGCTCAGGGTTTTTAGGAATTAATTTGATTCGTTACCTACTCAAACGAGGAGAGAAAATAACATCGCTTGATATAGCTGCGTTTGATTATCCTGAGCAAAATAAAATTATTGCCATGCAGGGAGACATTCGCAATAAAAAAGCAGTTGCGAAGGCAATAAAGGATGTTGATGTTGTGATTCATACAGCTGCAGCATTGCCGTTGTATTCAAAAAAGGATATTTATACCACTGATATTGTTGGAACAAAAAATGTTATTGAAGCAGCATACCAAGCAAAAGTAAAAAAGTTTATTCATATTTCTTCAACTGCTGTCTATGGGATTCCTGATCACCATCCGCTGTATGAAGATGACTCTCTTGCAGGTGTTGGGCCTTATGGAAAAGCAAAGATTGAAGCGGAAGAAATATGTGCCGCATATCGGAAGAAAGGAATGAGTGTGACAATTATCAGACCAAAATCATTTGTGGGGCCAGAACGGCTTGGTGTCTTTGCTCTTTTGTATGATTGGGCACGAGATGGACGAAATTTTCCAATGATTGGTAGTGGTAATAATCGCTATCAATTACTTGATGTTGCTGATTTATGTGCTGTGATTTACCAATGTAGTATCAAAGAAAAAAAAGTGGTTAACGATACATTTAATATCGGTGCAAAAGAATTTACGACGATGAAAGAAGATTATCAAGCCGTGTTGGATGCCGCGGGATACGGAAAGAAAGTTATCGGCTTTCCGGTAAAGCCCGTTATTTGGGGACTCAGGTTTTTAGAAGCATTGCATCTCTCGCCTCTTTATAAATGGGTGTATGAAACTGCTTCTGAAGATTCGTTTGTTTCTATAGAGAAAGCTGAAAAAAAATTGGGTTTTAAACCAAAGTATTCAAATAAACAGGCACTCATTCGCAACTATCAGTGGTATTTGGATAATCTTAAAACCTTTCAACATCAAAGCGGTGTCAGTCATCGGGTTCCCTGGAAACAAGGCGCACTCGGTATTATTAAAAAATTCTTTTAAGTTGTTTTCCTAATTTGAACTGGACAAGAAGATAAAGTATCAAACTGCTAAGAAACATATAGAAAGGAAAACCATAATACGCAAACGTCCATGTTTTTAATGCCAATAGTGTCACAAAACCATTAAGAGCACTTAATCCGTAGATATTCGCACTTTCTGTTTCTGGATATTTGTAGGATTTTACAATAGTTGGTAATGCTGCCAATCCATCGGCAAGAATCCCGAAAATAATTGCAATATTTCCTACTTGCGTCATCATCCATAGTAAAAGTCCTGTTATAGATAATGCTCCGCAAATCATATCAAATCGGGTTATTTTCCATTCGGATTGTTTATTCAGAAATGATGCGATGAATATCAGTAACGGCATGAATCCGGTACTGAAGGCAACAAGTGAAGCAAGTCCAACGCCTTGTGATATTTGACCAAAAAAGGCAGTAAGTGGTGCAAGTGTCCAGAGAAACCAGGTAACTTTATTTGGTTTTGTTTTCCCTTTTATTGTATTTATTAAGTATTCCAACCCGCCAAGAAGGAACAAAAGAGTACTGATAAGAATAAATTTTTCGTCGATCATAGATGTATTTTACCAGAGCATAACCCAAAATTCTTGCAGAACCAGAATTTGTAGTGTTTGTAATAAGAGAATTCCGATGAATAGATTTGTTGAAAATTTTTTATTATTTGTAAGATAGACAACTGCGGGAAGAAGTAAAAAAGGCATAAAAATTGACCAGATTCTTCCTGTCTCACCGCGTGTGCTTCCGGTGAGATCAACAATAAGAAACATGATGAGAAACGCAAGAAAGAGAATATCTATTTTCGCAAAGAGTTTAGAGCGTAGAGCAAAGAGTTGTTTGCTTTGTGTGAGAAAAACGATTGCCAGTGGAATCCCGACGAAAATGAGAAAATCATACACGTTATAAAAGAGCCAAGTAGTGTACGATCGCGTATGAATATGCGGAACTTCCTGTAAAATAATGTCAATCAGACGCAGAAAATTAAAGTCTACGAAAAAATATAAAAGTAATGGTGGCAAAAAAAATCCTAGCGCAAAAAAAGATCCGTGTTTAAAATAGTTGATTAATTTTAATTTATTCTTTTGTATAAAGAAAAGTGCAAAGAGAAAAAAGAGAAGAAGTAATGGTAATAATGCAAGATTAAATGTGGTACCGATAAAGAGAATAAGACCTGAAATGAGAAATGAAAAAGTATGTTTGTCTTGTAATCCTTTGACCAGAAAGTAAAACGCTCCGGCTGAAAAAAGCGGGAGAAAGATATCATTGATTGGAATAAAAAGAACGATACTTGGGAGAAAGATAAAAAGAAAACTACTTCGTATTGCAATTTTTTCTCCATATAATTTTTTTGCTGTTTTAAAAATTGGGACAATGGTTAACGTGGAAAGAAAGGGAAGAAAGAAAGCAGAGAAAATAGCTGTTGCTTTTTCAATCGGTAACAACAGATTCCAGATTTGTTTTACATCAGTATGATTTGGTGAAATTGTGGTTGCAAAATTAATAAAAGAAGTAAACGGTTGGATAAGCTGTTTAATCCCGTAAAAAATTAAAATTGCTCCTGGTGGATGGGATCGTGCGTGGTAAATAAATTGCTGCATTTCTGTTTCATAATTTTTGAGAAAATAGATTGGATCAGAAATCTGCAGACTCGCAGTAAAGTAGCTATTAAGTTCTGGATTAATAATTCTATGAATTAAAACCGGAATGCCTGATCTACTGAAATACAGTACACTGAATTGAAAAAGAAAGCTCAAAATAATTAGCAATACAATAAGAAGAGGTTGGTTTTTTTTGAAAATATTTTTTGTTTCATGGGACCAAAAGAGTCCAAGAAGTAGTCCAGTTACGATGAGTGGCAAATATAATTTGTCCATTGTATTCACAAATAAATAATCCCATTGCCATTCTGGTGGGTATGGCGCAGGACCTCGAAGAAGCGGTGTGATGTCAAATCCGATTGAGAGACAAAAGAGGAGGGTGATTATAGCGATGAAGATAAAATATTTTGTTTGTAAATTCATAAAAAAATTAAAAATTTTCAGTGCTCAATGAATTAATTTTAAAACATTGTGATAGTGAATCATTGATCGAAAATTAGTTTATCTTTTTAAATATCATAACTTTCGGGTGATCGTAGACGGTAAATGATTCATCGGCGTTTTGATCATTAATGGTTATGCTGGTCAGTGGAATAGTTGGATATCTACTAAATTCTGCGACTTTTTGAAATCCAAGTTCACCGTTGAAAAGTTTTTTATAGTATTTTGTAGTCTCAGGATAACATCTGTGCATGGGAAGATTTACACAGTCGGTTAACTTAGGAAGCGGTAAATAAAGTCTATTGGAAGCGATAATGATGTAATCTGCACGCTGTAGTTGATCGTTAATTTTCTGCCATTTTTCCGGCGTATCGGGATTATAAAGTTCCAAGTCTTCTATAAAATAGTTTTCGCTCGCTTGAAGAGGAAGACGGTCATCCCAATGCTCTACAAGGAGAGTTGAATGATAAGGAATATGTTGATGAATCCAGTTTGTTGCGTCAACGCGGGTATTGTTGTGATGATAGATTTGAATAAAACTAAGAGGCCAAATGAGAAATACTGTAGTAAGTAGTATGTAGTATGTAGTAAGAATAAATTGATTTTTTGTTTTGTCTTTTAAAAATAGTAAGAAGCGAAAGGTAATGAATGCGGCGAAAAGACAAAGGAGTGGATAGAGAGGTAACATATAGCGCATAAAACCGATTGCGAAGTTACCGACTATGCCAAAATAAATTATAAAAAAAATAATAAGTATTATCTTTTGTGCTGATTTTTTTTCGACTAGTTCTTTAATGGATTCAGAGAGAAAAAAGAAAAAACCCACAAAAGCACTGATCGCAAGAAGTGGTCCTAGACCAAAGAAAAAAATATTTTTTAATTCATAAAGATAAGGAATTTTATTAATGTATTGTAAAGTATAAGGAAACGTAAATGCATCTTTTGTCATCGCTTGCTGTTGCATTGTTTGCAGCCAAAAATTTTCAAAATCAATTAATGCGTATGGTGAGAAGAAAAGAAATATGAGAATAGTTGTGATTATTATAAAGAAACTATACGTTAGAAACTGTTTGATAAATTGTGAGACATGGGAACGATAATGTTTCGGTTTGTGAAGGAGACTCGCTCCAATCGCGACGACAAGAACGAAAGCGCTGACTTTTGTCGCGAGTGCCATACCGAAAGTTATGCCAATAAGTAATGCTTTTTTAATTGTCGGTTTTTCATAAAAAAGTAAAACGAGATAGAGTGTTGTAAGAATAAAAAATGTTAAAGGTGTATCAACTGCATAAAAGTGTGAGAGCTGGATAGGGAGAACACTTATTCCATAAAAGAATGCTGCAAGAAGTCCTACTTTTTCATTGAATAATTTTTTTGCTATGAAAAAAACAATAATAATAGTAAGAAGGTCACTGATTACTGAAAGAAAACGGCCTGGGATATGGAGTAACAGATAGGTAGAAAAATTTGGATCAATAGGTGTAAGTAGTTGTCCTACTATATATACAGTATAAAACGGCAAACTGCCGTAGGCAAAAAAATGCGGATTCCAGGGACTGTTGCTGTTGAAAAATGCTTCAAAATTTGGAGGGAAAGACAGGTGTTCTACCGTCAAAATAATTGCGCGTTCGTCTGGATGGAGATGAAATCCTTGATCCCAATTCAAACCATAAAGACGAAAAGTCGCAGCGATAATAAGAATGGCAAAGAGAATAAGTTTTGTTGAAAATATTTTTTTCATTTTTTTTGAAATATCATGATTGTTGGTCTGTCAAATACATTTACTGTTTGTTCGAAACGAAAAACAGGGTCTCCTAAATAAGTAATTTTACAGAATATATCACAGGGAGTTACATGCATTTTTTTATACCCTAAATTGCCGTTCAGGAGTTGTGTATAGAAAACGTGTCCCTGAGGAAATTTTTTATTTTGGATTAAACGAGTTTTAAGAATTCGTTGACTGGGAAGAATAATATATTCATTTTGCGAAAGTTGGTGTTCTAATAGATCAAATGTTACATCGGGTGAATCATTATCAAGGTCATAAAAATGGAAAAGGGAGATATTGGTGAATGAATTATTGAATGGGACAATACCCATATCATAGACTTCGCTCAGAATTGGCGTCTCTGAGGGAATTGTTTTTTGTGCATAGTGATATGCTTCAACACGAGTGTCCGGCCGAATAAAGACGGTAATGAAATAAGAAAAAGCAAAGAGGATATTTATTCCAAAAAATAATGTTATTGCGAGGAGCCAAAGACGACGTGGCAATCTTTGAGATTGTTTCACTGCGTTCGCAATGATGTCTGAGATTGCAAGAGCAACTATTAAGTAGATAAATGGGAGTGTCGGAACCATATATCTTGTCCATTTTGCGAAAAGAAAAGCCTGGGAAAGAAAAAGAATTAAGAAGAAAGAAGTAAGAACTAAGAGTTGATAATGTTTATGTTTAAAGATGAGAAACAGAAGATAACAAAAAGATGGAATGAAAAGAATTGTTATGAGAGGGTTGAGAAGAAAAGGATAAATGTTTATAAATTGAAAAAGAACAGGGATAGTGTTAAAAAATTCTCCAGTATAAAAAACAGGAAGCGTTCCTATGGCAAGATTTGATTCATAGTGCATACTGTCCAGAAATGATTTCGTATCAACTAAAACGAAGGGATTGGTAATGATATATATAAGTGATGCTGCAAGGAGGATAATAATTGCTTGTAACAGTATTATTGGTAGAGAGCGGAAGGTAGAAAGGAGTTTTTTCAAAAATGTTTTCGAAGGGAGAGGCCTGATAAATAAAATCAGAGGGAATATTACGAGTAGTGCGAGAGAGGATACTTTAATCGCAATGAGAATGCCAAAAAGAATACCAATAAATAGTAACATTGTTTTGGTGAGTGGCTGTAGACAAATCCAAAAAAGTAAGATGCTGAAAAAGGTGAGCCACATTTCAAACGTGCCAAAGTGTGCAAATTGGATAAAACCGACACTTGAAGTTGTAAGAAAAGCAGCGATAAGACCAGCGCGGGAAGGGTTTTTATAAGATTGCTTCGTCGCGATGTTCCTCGCAATGACAAATAAAAGTGGAATTAATAACGTTGAAAAAAGTGCAGAATAAAAACGACTGATTTGAATAGCAAGGTCAAAATTAGTAACGAGTGGTTGCTGATGAGCGGTTAGTATATTGATCAGTACGCCACTAAAGTAAATCGTATAAATTGGCAAGGATCCGTAGGCAAAAAATTGTGGATTCATCTGATCTGGAAAGTTTAGTCGGCTGACGGCGGATGCGATATTACGTTCGTCAGGATGAAAATAATAGGGAGCTCCCCAGTTGAGGTTGTAGAAATGTAGAATAGCTCCGATTAGTGTTAGGAATAATACTAAAATAACAATCTTAGTTTTGCTCATAAAAAAGATTTAAGATTTAAGAGGTAAGATTTAAGATTTTCAATTATTATTCTTTAATCCTAAATCTTTAATCTTAAATCAGATTTGCTACCTTTTCTCCCAACTCTACTGCGTAGTTGGTACCGCGATCCCAGGGATAGACTTGTTCGATATTTGCAAGATAGACATTGGGCAATGGTGTTATCATTGATGGAATCATCTTGGAATAGTTTGTTGGAATAATTGGTTGAGCGAAAGGAGCTTTAAATAATTCTGTCGCGATAAGATTGTTTTGATATTCAGGATTAATTTTTTTCAGAAGTGGATCATAAAATTTTAACAAGTCTTCCTTATTCATAGTAAATTTTTTTTCTGTTGTTGGAGTATAATTCCCGAGATATACGAGGTGTTCATTGTTGTAATGTTGTTTATCAATTAGATTGGTATGCTCAACGACAACTAATACTGGTGAGTTTTTTTCGCAAATACTCAGCCAATAGGTTCCATCAGTCAGAAATGGTTTTTTT
>DATIGJ010000006.1:0-4822 GCA_035454765.1 Patescibacteria group bacterium | reverse complement strand
GTAACTCATGACGATCAGATAATACAATCCGAGGAGAACGATTGATAATCCTTCAGGGAGCCGAAAAGAGAGGAATGAGAGGAAGGAGAGAATAACAGGAGGAATGGCGCACAGGATGAGGGAAGCAATGATCCAGGGGATATTGGTAATAAAATGTCTGCGTAAAAAGAGAAGAATTGCCTCATCTGGTTCTTGATTGACAAAGATAACGCCTTTGGGTTGTTTGGCAAATGCGGCAAACAGCCCTATGTTTTTCGGCCTGGTATGGGTCAGCTTGTCTGCTGCTTCCATTGCGTGTGAGAGAGATGGATTGGCAGGTGTTTGTATCTCTTCATGTTTCTCTTCAGGTTTCTTTTTTTCTGTGTGTGTAAAAATTGTTGGCATAGCATTTTTGTTATAGCACAAGCAATGCTAAAAGGAAAAGGACGACGACGGTAACGAAGTAAGCAGTGCAGACCCGTTGGATAAACTCGCCGCCGCTGTTTGGCGGGAGGAAGAGGATTTTATTAAACGAACGAATTTTTGTCGCAAGCATGAACGCTGAAATGCCCAGAATACCAATAATAATCAGAATGATGATTTTCATTCCCAGGGTAATGATATCGGGAGTGACAAAAGAAAGAGGAGAAAAGTTCATTGTTGATACCCTCCAGTCAAGACACTGAGCAAACTTGCTACTTCGGCAGGGTGTGGGGTGTGTTCATACACTAAGGTTTCGCCGGAAGCGACAACAGACAAGGTAATATTGCCATAATCAAAGAGCGATTCGTAAAATCCTTTCTGTTCGTACCGTACGTCTTTTAAATCCTGCAGGCGTGCTGTCGCGACGCTTACGAAGGAGATATTAAAAAAATCAATATCAACGGCTCGTTTTTGGGTAAAGATACCAATATCATAAAACCAGGTGACAAAGTTCATGAGAATATAGCCGGCGACAGCAACATAATAAAAAATAGTAAAAATAATTTGTGCGGGAAGGTCGAAATACTGAAGTGGTACGCGAAGAGGTTCAAAAAAAAGAGGAAGAAAAGGAGGAACGAGCAGAAGAAATATTGAAAAAATAATCCAGGAGATGTTGGTAATAAAATCCCGTCTGATAAAAAGAAGAATACGTTCGTCTGCATGTTGTTCTGCAAGGATGAGTTCTTTTGGATCACGGACAAAGGTTGAAAAAAGATTTAAGGTTTGTTTTTTAGGAGCGATGGTTGTTATGGTCGGGGCAGTCTCTCTTTTATCTGTTTCTGGTTTTTGTATGGAATGGGGAAGTGGATGGGCGTCACTGCGTTGAACCTGAGCTCGTTGTGGTGTATCCCGACGTGCATCACGGTGTGCCGAGTCGGTGGTTGGTGTATGGATGAAAATATCAGGCATATCTTGAGTAGTATAAAGTATTATGTAGCAAGTATAAAGTATTATTTCCTCTCAATATTGAAGAAGGCGAATCCGCTTTGCGGGATAGAGAGATATCCGGGTGCGCGTAGGTTAAATGCTGTTTTAAACTCGGAACCGCTGAAAGAAATACCGTTAATGACAACGGTATTTGTTGTACCGTTGCCTTGTGTGACTGAGACGCTGGTTGCAGAACTGATACTTCCTGAAACGAGACTTCGAAGTTCATTCATACTGTACGGATTGCCTGGCCAACAGGAAGTCGTAACTGGTGTGATTCGTGATGTGTCGAGGCCGCCATTTCGAAGCGCAAGCGCAGCGTTGACAATATCAGCCATTTCTTCAGGTGAGAGCCAGGGATTGGATCGCCCGCAGGTTGCGCCACTGGTACTATAGCCTTGTCTCCACCATGATTTATAGAGCCATGGGGATCCACCAAGTTTGTCATATGATTTGTCGATAAAAGTGCTTCCTCCGGATCCGTCTGTTGTGTCCCAGCCAATTGGATCTGCAAAGCCTCCGTGAGTTGAAGCATAATACGTGGTAACTCCTTCAAGAATCTGACCCTTGGTTTGATCCACCGCATCTTTCCATGCTTGTGGAGGGTTGTCGGACTTCCCTTTATTAAATACTTGGCATGATTCAGTGGTACAGATTTCTTTTCCTTCAGATTTATATCGGTGCGCATAGGTTCGTGCTGCGATTGCCTGGGCTTTCAATGCTTCCGGATGCCAACTTGACGGCATTTCGGCAATACCATACAGGTAGGTTGTTTCGAAGTTCATTGATCCGTATCCTGAAACAGAAATATCACCATCAGTATTAACATTCGTTGGCTCTTTTCCATAGTATGCCTTAAGAATTTGATTAGTATTTTGTCCGGCTTGTGCGCGTCCACGTGCGCCATATTGGCTCATACCCTTTCGATGAGTGTAGGCTCCAAATGAGAAGGCAGCAAAATAGCCACCTGGTGCTTGTGCTTTAAATCCCTCAAGTGATGCGATATATTCATCTGCGAGGCCATTATCCCCGAGGGTGAACGTAAACCCACCACTTCGAGCAGTAATAATTGCCTGTTGTTGGGCAGAAAGTTCGGCAATTTTTCCTGATAGTTCTGATTGATACGCAACGGCACCTTTGACCACTTCATCGAGTTTTGCTGATTTTTCATCAAGATCAGCTTTCGTTGCGGTTAGCCAGCGTTGTTGTTGTTCGAGTTGTTGTTTTTTTTCTTCCAAGTCAACAATAGAAAGCGCGATATTAGTAATAATTGTTTTATCCTGGCGTGTTTTTGCTCGTTGGTAGGCGAGTGTTTGGGTCATCTCTGATGCATCATCTGCTGAAAGAAAAATAAGTAACGGCGTGTTGTAGTAATTGTGAATATAATAATTTCGTACAGTTCCTTCAATAATTTTTTCTTTTTCCGCAAGATCTTCGTAGCCATTCTCAATTTCTTTTTCTTTGATTTGTGTAGCTGCTTCAATGGCGGCTACTTCATTTTTAATATCATCTATTTGTTTCTTCATTTTGTCTAGTTCTGACTGGAGTGGTTTTGTCGCTGCGATAGATTTATTGAGAGCATCATTCAAGTCGGCAAGTTGTTTGGTGATAGTGTCGAGATTACCTGATGACGTATCAATCGCTTGCGAAACAGGAGCGGTAAAAAAAACGCTTATGAATAAACAAAAGGCGACGACTAATGCGAGGAGTTTTTTGGGCATAGAACTATTATAGCAAATATGTTAGTATGGGGAAAAATTATGGATGAAGATGCTTCATTTAGTCAGTATCCAGCTCAATCGGAGAAACATCTCAAAAAATCACATTTTGTTACTGTGTTTTTTATTGTCCTTTTGTTAGTCATTGTAATTTTGGTCGGATTGTATTTTTTGGGTGCCAGTAAGAGAGGGACATTTAATCCGCTTCCTGTGGCACCAACAGCGACCCCACTTCGTCCTTCGGACTCCGCGGGGCAAGCCCCTACACAAACTCCAACTCCAACTCCAGAACCGCTGGATCGAGGGGAGTTGACGATTAATGTCCTTAATGGGAGTGGTATCGCAGGTGCTGCCGGCGATACGGCTGATACGCTTCGGAAGTTAGGCTATACGGTTAAGACAGTTGGGAACGCGCAGGAATTTGATTATGTGGGAATAACGATTGTCATAACAGAAGAGAAAAAAGAATACCTTGATTTGTTGAAAAAAGATTTGGCAGATGAGAAGATAACTATTGAGACAGAAATTGATGACGCGTTGAAGGTGGACGCGGAAGTGATTGTTGGGAAATAAGTTAGGGACTAGTGGTTAGGTTTTAGGGATTAGAAAACGACTATGAAAATTTATTTAGCTACTGATCATACAGGAATTGAGCTTAAAAATAAGATCAAGGAATATTTAGGGACAGAAGGCTATGAGGTCGAGGATTGTGGTGCGTATACGTATGATGCAAACGATGACTATCCTGATTGGATAGGGAAAGCTGCAGAAAAGGTATCTGCTGATCCTGAACATTCTCGAGGTATTATTCTGGGGGGATCAGGGCAAGGAGAGGCAATGGTTGCAAATAAGTATAATGGTGTCCGCTGCGCTCTTTTTTACACGCCGGCTCTTGCGACTCAGGCAATAAATATTGAGGGAGATAAAAGTGTTGATCCTTTTGAAATTTTGAAATTAACACGGGAGCATAATGGTGCAAACATGCTGTCCATCGGTTTTCGTTTTGTAAAGGATGAGGATGTTTTGAAAGCAGTCAAGCTATGGCTTGCAACACCCAATCCCACTGCTGCAAGACACAGAAGAAGAATTGAAAAAATTACAAAAATTGAAAGTCATAGCAATGTATGAGAGAAAGAGATTTTGGTACCCTACCTGTCACGGGATTACTGCATGTTGAGCAAGGAGAATTTTACCACGAAGCGTTGGATGCAATGCGTACGGGGGAAGCAAATTTTGCTGCATTATTGATTGAAGGAAATCCGATTTCTGAAGAAGAACTTGAGAAAAAAATGCTTGCAATAGCTCGTGGTTTAGGAGAGCCTTTTGTAGATGGGGGAGAAACAGACAGTTTTCAGTCGGTTCAGACAATTATTCCCGATCCGAAAATGGCAGATGAGCAAGTAAGCTCAAGTTCCCGTGAAGAGTTATATTTGCATAGTGAAAATGCGGGCATGGCAAATATGCCGGATTGGGTAATCATTGGTTGTGCGAGAAATACCGAAGGAGCAGAAACGACGCTGGTTGATCCGGTACGAGTCTTTAATGGTTTATCTGAAGAGAATAAACAATCATTACGACAACCTGTCTATTATATACAGGAACCATTTTCTTTTACTCTTGCAGCAGGGAGAAGAGTGAGACGAAGAATTCGCGAGAATATTCCGGTTTTTGATGAGCAGCAAAGTGTCAGACGACCTACCGTCATTGCGGATTTT
>DATIGJ010000005.1:0-5354 GCA_035454765.1 Patescibacteria group bacterium | reverse complement strand
GTAATGTCTGCTATTAATGCCCTCGCGGCGCACGTTACCACAAGAGGAGACAGATATACATCATTTGCGATGCTTGGGGTGTCAATGGATGTTATACGAATTGTTTTCCCAGTGCTTGTATCTGGTGCAGTAATTTTGGGAAATTCAAGTCTTGCGATACTTCTTATTATCGTTGCTTGTGTTATATTATTTTTTCTTTCTTCAGCACTACAATCGGGACAGACATTTGAAAAAGAACAAGCACCACAGGTTACGGAAAAAATTCGAGGGAATAAAAATTTCCTTTATGTCATAACTGTCGAATTTTTTGATTCATTTTCTAGTTCTCAACTATTTGTCTTTTTACCGTTACTCTTTTTGGCAAAAGGGTACTCATTGGAAAGTAGTCTACTATTACAATCATTCATCTTTTTGGGGTATATTGTAGGACGGTGGTTTGTTAGCTTCCTTGCGAAAAGATATTCAGGCATGAAAGCCATAAGTTATGCAGAATTTGGTATGGTAGTTACAATTATTCTCCTCCTAACAGTCCAACAAATGTGGACTTTATATCTATTGAGCTTTCTTCTTGGCGTTTTCGTTCGAGGCACATCTCCTGCTATTAAAGCAGTGGCATTTGACACATTAAACAATGCACAAATGAAAAGAGGGTCTGCGGTTCATGTAGTTGCTGGAGACAGTGGAAGCGCGCTAGGACAACTCTTATTTGGATTTTTAGTGGCTTGGTATGGTGCGAATTCTCCTTTTATTGTCGCCGCTATTGTTGCATTATTTATCGGAATAGTAAGTTTTGTAAAACCTATTCGGATTAATAAAGTTAGCTGAGTAAATAATTTCACTATCTTACTGTAAAGAGAGTAAAATTTTTTGCTATACTTCAGTTATGACTGATACTTCAGGCTTCATAATATCTACTCAAGAAAAAATCTCCGTTGATTCTATATTTAAAAAACTCGAA
Organism: Patescibacteria group bacterium; assembly: GCA_035454765.1. Classification (GTDB taxonomy): domain Bacteria; phylum Patescibacteriota; class Microgenomatia; order Levybacterales; family UBA12049; genus DATIGJ01. The sequence continues at coordinate 4,396 of DATIGJ010000005.1, read as the reverse complement.
GACGAAAAAAAGAAAAAAGAGTTTAGAGTAGTTAGTTTTGAAAGTCTTTTTAAATTACTCGACGAAAATGAACAAGATCTTATTAAAAGATTACTCAAAGTAAATCCACTTGAATTTGGTTTTAAAGGAAAGTTTTATGGTATTCAAGAAGTTCCAACCGATTTAGTTGAGATAACCAATCAACAATATAGATTAAAGGAGGAAACGAAAGCAATCGACACGCAATTTCTCCCACAAGAAACATCTTCTGCTTATGAAAAACTCAATCAATCCCTTTTTAATGATACAAAAAAGAAATTATTAGTATTGTCCGGTTATCGTTCACCTGCATATCAGGCATTTGTTTTCTTATGGTATTTAAAAGAGTATGAATTTGATTTTACAAAGACGCTCAAACGAGCAGCTTTACCAGGATATAGTGAACATGGCTTTCCGGACAGACAAGCAATTGATTTTATAACAGAAGATGGAAGCCCATCTGAAAAAGATCCAGAGAACTTTGAAAAAACTGTTGAATATACATGGTTGACAGAAAATGCGAATAAATTCAATTTCCACTTAACAAATCCTCGTGATAATCAACTTGGAACAATGTATGAACCCTGGCACTGGGCGTATGTTAAATAGCATGATTCTAATACACTGTGGTAGTAATTATTGAAGGGTGAGTAGGTTCAGGCTGAATGATCGATTTCCACTGTTCCAAAGAGGCACGAATCTGGTTCCAATGCAAAAATACCCCAAGGGTACTGCCCACTTCGTGGCGGAGCATTTGGGTCACTCTGAAGCTAATTTGGTTCGAATTCCCTTTACCTCAACACTTTTTGTTATACTGAAAATATGTTTTTCTGGAGACACTCTAAGTATAAAAATTTATTCCTCTTACTTGCAGCATTGTTTTTAGTAGGAGGGCTTCTATTACTCTCTCATCACCAGCCACAAACAGTTACCCAATCTCCAACGGCAAAACAAGAATCAGGTGAAATTATTTCCGGTTCATTTGATCAAAACAACCATAAAACTGATGATGAATGGAAGCAAATATTGACACAGGAGCAGTATCATATCTTGCGAGAAGCAGGAACAGAAATTCCTTTTACGGGTGAATTAAATAACGAAAAACGGAAGGGAACGTATTATAGCGTTGGATGCGACAAGCCCTTATTTCGTTCAGAACAAAAGTATGACTCCGGAACCGGATGGCCAAGCTTTTGGGCACCCATTGACGAAAAGGCGCTCGTTCTTCGTAAAGAAAGTGGACTTGGTGATGATAGAATTGAAGTACTCGATACTTGCGGCGGACACTTGGGTCACGTATTTGATGACGGCCCAAGAACCCTGCCTGACGGCAGGAAGGCAACAGGAAAAAGGTACTGTATGAATTCCGCTGCGCTCTACTTTGTCCCTGATGAAAATAATTGATGCTAATTTTTCGTAAACGTTCACCGATTTAGAGGTCGAATTTAAACATTTTTTCTGTAAATTTTCCACCGTGAGCCTCGTAAAATTTATGAGCATCAGTTAAACTTATCCCGCTATTGAGTCTTAAAGAAAGAATATTATTATTTTTACAGTAATCCTTTACTGCTTCAAGAAGCTTTGACCCGGCACCCTTACCTCGCATACTTTTAGTAACGACAAGCTCTTCAAGCTGACCTCTGTACTGTCCTCTTCTGATAATCGGATACAGAAAAAGTGTTGCAGCTCCTACAACGTTCCCATCTTCTTCCGCTACAAATATTTTGAACTTATCATCTACAATTAACTCATCAAAGAGACTACTTCCTACTCTTTCTGTTGGCTCGTGACTACCATAACCCTGAGATTCCTCAACGTGTGTCAGGAGCTCGTCCAACAGTCTTAACACATCTGTTTTATCTTCTTTTGTTGCAATACGAACGACTATCATAGTACCCGTATTCTATATCAATTCTGTCATACAGTTCAAGGAAAATGTTGGTTACCTCTAGCTCGACCACTATTCAAAATTATTGTGCAGTGCTATATTGAGTTTACAAAAGTACTCGAGGCAGAATATGGCGAGATCAGAAGTTTTTGCAAGGAAAACGGGTGAATTTATTGCCCGTCGGATTATTCAAAAGCCTTTTGAGAGCTGGGTAAACAGAAGAATCAAAAGGCTTGATATGCACGTATCGGGACTTGATAATTTAACATTATTCGATGGCCAGCCATTCATCTTAGCTGCAAATCATGTAGAAATAGGTTCAAGATTCCGTATACTTCCACCCTCAGGTCTTGGACCTGATTCATTTGCAATACAGGAATATGTTGATAATCTCCATGTGGTAGCACGCTATAACTCTTCTGAAAGAGTAGCAAAGATACTCCATCCAAGAGCGCTGAGTGTTCTTGAAGAGTTTCAAAAAGGACTGCTTATTGGAGGCGGATACTTACCGATCAGGACAAACAATGGAGGATTAAATGACGAATTTCGTCAACGTATAGGAGAGGTTGTAGAAAGACATGAACCAATTTTAATTTTCCCCGGAGGACGAACCTTTGATTTTCAACCCGAAAGAATCCGACGCGGTACCGCTGTCATCTCACAAGAATACAATTTACCTATCGTTCCTGCATATATAGATGGCGCAAATACATGGGGCGCACATAAGGTCGTTGTCAAATTTGGTGAGCCTATTTATCCTGAAGGGAAAACTGTAGAAGAAATGACAGCTTTAGTTGGAGATAAGATACTTTCGCTTAAATAGATATGCCTTTCTTAATATCTATTTTCTGTTATAATCTATTATGGAAAGGAGAAATATGACAGGAACAGTAAAAACAAAAACTGATAAAGGATTTGGATTCATTAGTCGCGAAGGCGAAGCAAAGGATCTTTTTTTTCATTCCAATGATTTACAAGGTGTAACCTTTGATGAAATTCAAGTCGGTGACACAGTCACTTTTGAAGTTATTGATGGTCCAAAAGGCCAAAGTGCAAAAAACGTTGTACGCACATAATCAGTAACCAATGTTTCTTAAAAGCTCACCTTTCGGTGAGCTTTTTTGTGATTTGATATAACGATTTGGTCAAATCACAGTTCGCGTTAGCAAATCTGTTGGAACACAACAATTTTGTCCAAGCATAGTCCTTCAATAAACTCAGAATAAACGTGGCTGATCAAACGAGGCCTCGCAAAGATGATCGAATATCATTTATTACTTGATCTGTTGAGACGAAATGAACTGTTTTCAAACTGGCTTCACTTGCTGCTGTTACATTTTCTTCTGTATCATCAATAAACAAAATTTCTTCCGGTTCCAGGGATAATTTTTTTGCAATAACCTTGTATGCTTCGCTATTATTTTTGGGGAATCCTACCTCCTCAACTGTAAAAATCCATTTAAATATTCCAGCAAGAATAGGTTTAAAATAAATATCCTCCTGTATTGCTCCTGTTGTAAAAATATATAAACCAATTTTTTCTTTTAACCCTGTAGCGAAATCTAACAGCTTCTGATTAAATTCAAAATGCTCTAAAGAAGTAAAATTTTCGCTTTGCGACAATTTTTTATATAATGCATTTAAACTATCGGTGTACTTTTTATCTCTAGCATTCAACAAAACTCTTGAGAAATCAAAAATAATTGCTTTTATCATTTTATTATCTCACTGAGGGCGGTGTAGATAGTTTTATTGCCGAAGATTGAAAGCAGACCATATTCATCCTTTTCAAATGTCGCAACGCCACCTGCTTCTTCAACCAACTTCTTCCCTATTTCAATATCCCATCTCCCACCACCTCGTGCGACGAGCCCTTCTGCTCTACCACTCGCAATTAACACATGATCCAATGCTGCCGAACCGACCATTCGGACACGACCTACATTATTTGCCAACGCCTTAATATCCTCCAACTGACGATTGATAATTTTTTGATTAAAACTCTTTTCAAAATCGGCAAAAATAATTTCTGATTGTTTTAAATCCTTAATTGATGAAACATGAATTTTTTCTCCATTTAGAAAAGCTCCCTGCTGATCAATCGCAGTATACATTTCATTAAACGCAGGCATAAAAATAACAGAAACCTGCACCTCATCACGGACAGCAAAACCGATTGTCACACCAAAAAGATGCCAGCCATGTTGATAATTAAACGATCCGTCAAGCGGATCAATAATCCATTGATATTCTTCATGATTCTTACTATGCCCGCTTTCTTCTGCAAGAATCGAATGATCAGGAAATGTCTCTTTTATTTTTGCGACAATAATTTCTTCTGCTTTTTTATCCTGAGCGAGAAGCCAATCAGTTGGAGTTTTTTGGGAAACAACACTTACGTTTTTCTGTTCACGTAACAGATACTTCCCAGCTTCTTGTGCAGCAGCTGTCCCTACAGATACAATTTGATCAAAGTCCATAATGAGATAA
>DATIGJ010000004.1:0-3744 GCA_035454765.1 Patescibacteria group bacterium | reverse complement strand
AAGGGGTCAAATTTCTAGCTTCCTGATATAATAAACTAATAATCCAATAAACTAATTTGTTTATGTGAGCATTAGAACAAGCGCGTTTAAAAATTGTGAAGTGAATTGTTAGGGGGAATCCGGTTCTTGTGGCCGAAGGGGGTGGACAATCCCCCGACAATGAACGAACAATTTTAGCGCGACTTTCTAGCGAACGAGTTTTTGGATACTTTTGCGACCAAAAGTATCAGAGATAGTTTTATGGCGCTGGAGTTACCGATGGGATTCGGGTAGGGGTAGGAATAGCAGGTGAAATAGTAGGTGCAGGAATTTCTGCTTCAGGATCACGCTCTGGAAGTTGTGTTGTTGGTTCATTCACTGAAATTGGTTGCTGTTGTCCTGTTGGTTGCTGATTTGCTCCCTGTTGTCCAGCTTGTTGTCCCGTTTTTGCCTGGAGTGCTGCAATTTCTTCATCAATCTTCGCGACGTTTGTTGGATCATTGGCTACAAGTTGTCGAACAATGGTATATGCCTGGATTGCCTGTTCGTTGTTGCCTTTCATTTCAAGTGCGTGTCCAAGATTATAATAGGCATTTGCGTAGTTGTTCTTTAAGGTGATTGCATATTGGAATTGTCTGATTGCTACATCATAATTGCCAAGTTGATAGTAAATGCCGCCGAATTCAATATATTGTTGTGGATTGTTTGGATCAAGAGCGATTGCCTGTTGACTCGTTGCAAGAGTAAATTGGTCAGCATTTTCTCCAAATCCGATCAGCGCGCGATAAATAGATGATAAATTGTTCCAGTTAAAAGCGGTGAGTGGAGCAACGGTTGTTGCGCTTCGTCCGCCGTTGATTGATTGCTGGATAAGGGTCAGGATATTTTGTTGAACTTCTTCACTGAGTTGTCCGCCTTGATTTTGCTGTACCAGGAGACTTGCTAAGGCAAGATTGGTCTGTGAGAAGGCACGGTAATAAACATCACGATAGGGGAACATTTGAATTGCTTCAACTTCTCGATCATAGGTCTCAAGTCCTTGATTTTGTGAGGCTGCAACCAGAGCTCTTTGGAAAATCAGATCAGAGAGGAAATATCGGGTAGTAAAATATGCAGGGATACCGATGATCGCCAGTAAAATAATTGAAACAAAGATTGAAAGGAACCGACCGTGTTTTTGTTGGCTGTCTGCACCAGCAACATGTGTTTCTCCATTGCCGCCAAAGAATCTTTTCTTGAATGCGACAAAGTAAAGTTCAATTTCAGAAATGCGTTCTTTATTTGATGATGCAATACGATCTACTGCAAAGATTGCAAGGAGGACAAAGAAGAGGAAGACAAGCGTGAAGGAGAAGGGAAGCAGGAAACTTGCAAGAATTGCCAGAAGCAAAGGAAGGAAGAATGCTTTTTCTCTAAAAATTCTGAAGATGAGGAAGCCAAAGCTTGCCAGACCCAGGAGTCCAGTTGTCGCGATGAGTTCCAATACAAAGGAAGATGATCGGAAGAAAGTGAATGCCCACAGTGTATCATTGACGTTGTAGGCTGCTGTTTTGAATCTCGTAAAGTCAGTTAGATAGGTGCCGATACCGCTTCCAAGGAAAAGACTCTTAAAGATATTACCGGTGTCCTGTGAAATTGCTGCGAATGCCGTTTGCAGACCTGTTGCCAGCGGCAGAATGATTGGTCGTTGGGTCGTAAATAAGAGATAGAGAGTGACTCCAAACGCAGCGAGCAAAATCAGGAAACTGATGCCGAAGAAAATAAGTGTGCCGAGGTTCTGTTTTGGCAGATGTGCTGGTTCGACGCCTCCTTCAAAAGGAGAGGACAATGCTGCTCTTTTGGATTTTCGATGGGCTACAAATCTACTATAGACAAATTGTCCGGCTATCGGCAGAACAAGCGCGAAATACAGGGCTTGATCCAAGAGTGATCCGAATGTGGTAAATCCTTGAACACGGGTTGCTTCAAGTGGGAAGACATAGATGCCAAAAAAGGTGAAAATCCCAACGATACTTGCCAGGACGCCTCCCAGAACGAGTGAAGTCAGAATGAAAAAGAGCTGTCTTTTGCCTTTGACGATATTAATAATCCCAAAATAGAAGAAAGCAATAAAAAGATAGGGAACAAAGGCGATGAGGGCATCAAATCGATTCGTGCTGAAAATTGCTGAAAGGAAAAGAACAATCAAAAACAGAATCAGTGGAATATCAAAGGGAGAACTGCGAAATGTCAATTTCCCCTCGGTAATGGTTTTTAAGACGAAAAAGATAAAGAAGAGTATGGTTGCGAGAGCCAGGCCGATTTGTTTTGGCAGGACAAAGGCATCCGTCGTAATTGTCAGAAAGAGAAGAGGTGCTGCGATCAAAAAAAGTCCGATAACAAAGAGACTCATGTTTTCAAAATAGGAAGCAAGCGGATTAGATTTTTGCATAATCAATAATATATTAACTGTAGCAAAGATTATTAAATAATGTCAAGGATGGGAATACTATTGACAAATGTAGGGATTAGGGACTAGCTTTTAGGGGTTTATGTTCCTAGTCCCTAGCACCTAAAACCTAACCCCCCTAATAAGGTTTCATCTCCTGGGCGATTTTTTGTGCGAGGACTTCTCCAACAGGAGTATCTGTTGTCATCATGATCCAGGTAGTATCGTTTCTCATACTAAGAATCCAGGTTTTGCCGTAGAGTGATTTTGCATAGATGGTTTCAAAGGGAGTGTTCTCAAGTTTTTTTGGATCGATAACCTTGGTGGAATAAAAATTGTTAAAATCAAAGTCTTTTGGAATTGGTTGTTCGCTAAAGAAAAGACGGTTTCGGTCTTCATCTGTTGCTGAAAAAGTAAAGACTTGTCCTTCTTCTCTCGAGAAAGAATCTTTGTCTATGACATATGTTCCCGGCAGCCAGCCAGGCATATATTCAGTCAATTTTTTTTCTGCATTTTGCTTCGTCAATTCTTGAGGGATAGTGACTTGCGGGGGATTAGTCTTGCTGTAAACAAAAGTTCCAACACCAATGACGATGAGTATGCTTGCTATATATAATAGTATCTTCTTCATAATTTTATTAGTTATTTCTTTTTGATGGCTTCGCGGATGCGAGCTTGATTGATTTGATAGTCTTTCTGGCTATTTGATAGTTTATTTTCTAAGGATTCGACGAGTTTGCGAAGAAGCCAGTCGGTTTTGTTGATAAGCTCTATAAAGATTTCGTAGGTAAGGGTTTTGGGATTAAGGGTATTTAAGGGTTGATAATAAGGGTGAGTTTGCTCGGTTGGCTCGCCCCATGTGCTTTGGGGACCCTTAATAACCCTTATATCTATACCGACCCTTAAAAGATCTGATCCCTTAACAGATTTGAGGAAGCCGTCAGTTTTGGCATCTCTGATATCACCCTTAAGTTCTTCAAGAGACGCTTGGGAGTAGCCAAGAAATTGCAGATATTCTGAGGTTGTGGGTCTTTTCCATCCTTCTTCGATGTTGCGTTTTTGGGAGCGTGCGCAATCGTCCATTTGAGCTTTTAAGCGTTTTTCCCATAAGGGTAAGGTAAGGGTGAATTTGCGGACTAAGACTCGAAGAAGTGCAGCATTTTGCCAGACACCAAGATATTGATAGCCGTTGGGGTCTTGCCAGATGCGGGATTTTTGTTGGGGTCTTGCAGGCGCATTCAGTTCTTGAAAAGTTTTATCAATAAGGGTTTGGACGAGATCTTCAGGCATAATTTAAGGGTAACATAAGGGTGGAGCTTTGTAAATTTTTAATTAAC
>DATIGJ010000003.1:0-6419 GCA_035454765.1 Patescibacteria group bacterium | reverse complement strand
CTTGTTTTGCAGCGGCCGCATCTTTTGCCTGTTTCTCTTCTGCCTTTTTAGCATCTGTTTCAGCTTTTTTAGCTGCTGCTTCTGCAACTTTTGCAACTTTTATATCTTCGACACCTTTTTCTTTACGTCCTTCAATCCATGCATCAAAAATATAATTGATAATCAATTTCAAACTCCCAACAGCATCGTCATTGGCAGGAATTGGATAGTTAATAACCAATGGATTTGCATTGGTATCAGTGATACCAACCGTCGGAACACCACTTTTGCGTGCTTCTTTCACTGCAACATCTTCAATATGGGTATCAACGATAAAAACTGCATCTGGTGTTTTGAGCATGTCAGCAGTACCACCATAAAATCCTTCGAGTTTGATACGGGTTTTATCCCAGTCACCAATTTCTTTTTTTGTATATCCTTGTCGTGCAACTTCATCCTTCAATCGCGCAGAAAGATCCTTCAATCTCTTGTAATTTTTAGAAACTTCAGCAAAATTGGTCAAAGTGCCGCCGATCCATCGCTGAGTGACGAGATACAATCCATCAACACCTGCATCAGTTGCACGTTTCATTTCTTCTCGCAAAACGCCTTGTGCTTGTTTTTTGGTACCAAGAACAAGAAGTGTTCCACCTTTTTGCGCCAGAGATTTAACAAATGCTGCTGCTTCCTCAAGACCTTCTTTACTTTTTTCGAGATCAATAATATGAATACCGTCGCGAGCTTCGAAGATATAATCCTTCGCTTTGGGGTTTTGTCGTGTTACCTGATGACCAAAATGGACACCAGCTTCAAGTAATTCTTCAAGTGAAATAGTTCTCATAAATCCTTAAACCTCCATTCAGTTAATTTTTAGGATGTACCGCCTGGTACGTCCCAGGATTTACAACTGAATGTGTGTGATGAAGCTATTATACAATAAGAAGGCTGACTCTGCAAGCACACAAACAAAAAAACATCAAAATCAACTAGAGACCTAAGCTCCCATTTGCTGTTCTTTTAGGCATTACTGCCTACTGGTACCTCTACAGGAATAAAAACCTGTGCAAATTTTCTTTCTTTGATTCTTTCTTGCTTAAATGGTAGCAGTGGATGCGTGACAAAACCAGCATCCTGTACCTGATTCTTTTGTTCTAACGACTTATCACTTTCACGCGTAAAGTTCATTAACCTCGAAATATTCATTGCTAGTCTCATTGCAGATAAAGCTATCACAGAAAAAGCAATAGACTTGGGCAAATCATTTGTTGCCGCTAGACTTGCAAAACCTACCGTTGGAAAAAGATCAATCACAATATTTCTCCCTACTTGATAGGTTAACTTCTCAACGACTTCATCAGCTTCCACTCTGAGTCTTGCTCGTGTCATCTCATCACTTCCGGCAGCAATTTGTTCATCAATTTGACGAAATATTCTGTTAACAGGCTTTCTTCCAATAAACTGTCTTCCCCCATCAATAACAAGCCCGCTACCGGTTATATAACGATAATGAGAAAAATGTCGCATTTTTTCAGCCATAAAGGTAATTATATCACTATGAGTCTATTTGTGCGAGGACATGACGAAAAACAAAAATTTGAGGACGAAGGATTATTTTACTCCTGGCACGGGAAACTTAAGACATGCTTCTTTTACTTCTTTTCTTAACTGTTTTAATTTCTTTGGCTCACTGCGATACTCTGCTGCTTTAACGATCCATGTTGCAATCTTTTTCATGTCTTTCTCTTTCATACCCCGTGTTGTCATTGCCGGTGTTCCAAGACGAAGCCCACTTGGTGAAAATGGTGGATTTGGATCATCAGGAATGGTGCTTTTACTGGTTGTTATACCAATCTCATCCAAGGTGTGTTCAATTTCTCGTCCATTAGCACCAAACGATTTCACACAATCAATAACCATCAAATGATTATCAGTACCGTTAGTAATCAATTTGCATCCTTGCGTCATCAATTCGTCAGCCAATGTCTTCGCATTCTTAATCGTTTGTTGTGCATAAGTCTTAAATGACGGCTTGAGTGCTTCTCCAAACGCAACTGCTTTTGCCGCAACATTGTGCATGTGTGGACCCCCTTGAAATCCAGGAAAAACTGTTCTATCAATAAGCGTTGGGAGATTTTCAACTGTCTTTTCCGTTTTCTTTAATGGATTACCAACCGTCCCATTTGATAAAATCATTCCACCACGAGGTCCACGAAGGGTTTTATGTGTTGTCGTTGTCACTACGTTGAACCCATAATCAAACGGATTTTTTAGTTGTCCGGCGACAATAAGTCCTGCTATATGCGCAACATCCGCCATCGCGATCGCACCGACTTCATCAGCTATTGCTTTCATTTTGGCATAATCAAATTCACGAGGATAGGCAGAAAATCCTGCCAAAATAATTTTTGCTTTTTCTTTTTTCGCAGTTTTTCGAAGTTCATCATAATCAATTTCTCCTGTCTCAACATCTTTCATTTTGTAGCGCACAAAATTATAAATTTTTGACATATACGTTACCGGACTCCCATGAGTAAGATGTCCTCCATGAGTCAAATCCATACCAAGGACTGTATCTCCTGGTTCAAGCCACGAAAAATAGACTGCAACATTTGCAGGAGCTCCAGAAAGTGGCTGAACATTCGCGTGATCGCATTTAAATAATTTCTTGGCACGCTCAATCGCAATGGTTTCTACTGTGTCAGTAAATTCTTGACCACCATAATATCTTCTCCCTGGAAATCCTTCTGAATATTTATTGGTAAAAATTGACCCGAGCGCTTCGTGAACTGCCGGTGAGACATAATTTTCTGAGGCGATAAGTTCCATTCCTTCCTGCTCTCTTTTTTCTTCGCCCAAAATTGCTTTATATACTTGAGGATCTTGTGTTTTTATAATACTCGCCATTGGATTACGTGATAAATATAATAGATCGTTTTCCAGAATGCAAGGGGCAATTTATTCCTTCTCATCATTATGAGAATATGCTATTCTCAAAAATATGCTTACACTACGAAACCTCTTTTCCTCACCTTTCTTTAATGTCAGCATGTTTGTCATCTTTTGGGCAATTCAAATTTTTATTACAAAAGTTGCTTTTGTTGCTGGCGCAGACATTTTGGCTCTTACGATACAATCAGGAATTATCGCATTTATGCTTCTTACCTTGTATGTTCTCCTTTTTAAACGACATACATTTAAACAATTATCCAAAACGATCCTTATTGGTCTACTCTTAGCAAATGCAATTCATGGAGGTTTGGGTTTCTTTTTTAACAATGCAGGTATCGCCCTAACAACAGCCATTAATGCAGGTTTCCTCGTCCAAGTCGCGACCGTGACGACTGCTCTCCTTGCCTGGATTATCTTAAAAGAAAAAATGACTTCTTCAAAAATGTTCCTGCTGATTCTTATTATTGTCGGCGCTCTACTCCTAATTACTAAAGGCAAGCTCGATTCTCCCCAAATTGGAGATATCCTGCTTATTCTTGCATGTCTATCCTGGTCTACAGGCAATGTTCTCGTACGAAAAATTCTAAAAAAACATCCCATTGATAGTGATCTCGTGACATTTTTTAGACCTATTGCCGGATTACCCCTTATTTTTATTGCGATTGCATTTGCACCTCTCTTTCCTTCCTCAATTCAACCTGTCTTCCAAACGAATTTCTTTAATCTCACCTATATCAACTATGCATTTGCGTGTGCCATCTTTATTGTTCTCTTATGGATTTTTCTTAATAGAACGCTCAAACTTGCTTCTGCTTCTTATATGACAATGATGGGTTCGCTTACTCCTGTTCTTGTGGCAATCCTTGCACTACTCTTTCTTGGAGAATCACTCGAGGGAATTCAGTGGGTTGGCGCGCTACTGATTATCTTTGCAGGATTTTCAACCTATCTTCTTAAAATTGATAAACACTAATGTTTATTTCTCCAAATCGAGAAAGGTATAAAAATATCCTGCATCTTCGTGTTCTTCTTTCTTCAACATCTTCGTAAACATCGAATAATCGGGAAAAAAAACATCCGCTCCATATTCGCCTTTTACAACGGTTAAATAGAGACGATCCACCACATTTTTTTCGATCGCTTCGGTAAAAATCTGTCCTCCTCCAAAAATAAAAATTTCTTCTGCTCCTGCATATGCTTTTGCTTTTTCCAACCCTTCCGCAAGTGATGACACAACGACATCCGGCTGATAGGACAATTCCTGTAAACTTGATGGATCACGGGTGATCACGATATGAGTTCTATTTGGTAACTTTCTCCCAAGGGACACAAATGTTTTTCTTCCCATCACAAGCGGATGTCCGGTGGTAAGCGCTTTCAACCGCTGCATATCGCCCGAAATTTTAAACAACAAATCATTATTTTTCCCCAGTCCCCGCTTTTCATCAATCGCAGCAATAATTGAGATACGTGTATTAGGTATCATGTATTAAGTATTAAGTATTTTTGAACTTTTTATTAATCCGTTAATTAATTTACTCACAGTAATAGTCATTTCCGCAATAGTTTGAAAGCGTGTTTTATCAAGATATGCTAAATCTCGCACAATTACTAATTGATTTTGTAACTCTGTTACTGAACCCAAAGCCATATAAAAAAATTGCGATTTCTCTTTTTTACTTTTTCTTGAAAATCCTTCTGCAATATTACTCGTTATTGAAACAGCGCATCTTCGCATTTGATTCGTCAAACCGAATTGTTCTCCTGCCGGAAACTTCTTTGTTATTTGATAAATTGTCAAAACAAGCTTATGTCCCTCTTGCCACCCATGAAGATCCGTAAACGATTTTATCTTCATACATGATACATACTACTTGCTACATAATACAAAATCATCCTGCCATTTTCCCTGTTTTTTTATCAAAGAGTCCTCCGGCGACAGTCAATTCCGCCTTCATCATAGGATGTGGATCATAATTTTCAAGGATAACATCTTCTACTTTAAAGTCATCAATACTTTTTAGTTTCCGTGCAATCTTCACCGTCGGGAACGGACGAGGTTTTCTCGATAGTTGTTCCTTTACCTGCTCGATATGATTCCCATACACATGTGCATCGCCAAACGTATGAATAAACTCTCCCGGTTCAAGCCCTGCTATATTTGCAAGAACGATCGTCAAAAGTGCATAACTTGCAATGTTGAAAGGAACACCCAAAAATAAATCAGCACTTCGTTGATACAGTTGGAGTGAGAGCTTGCCGTTACGATTAGAAATCTGATACATATTATGGCAAATCGGAAATCGCGAAGCGTCTTTATTCGTTGCCATTGTGTAAAGATATTCAGGATTCCATGAAGAGACAATCAGATTTTTTGCATCAGGATCATCTTTCATTTCCTGCATTACCCAGGCAAGTTGGTCAACCGTTCTAGTGGTGCGGGTCGGCCAATGCCGCCACATTTCTCCATAAATACGAGGTAAATTACCATATTTCGTCGCAAATTTACTGTCCGTCCGAATCTTCTCGACAAATTCATCTTTCGTGAGTTTATTAGCAAATTTATTGTTATAGATTTTATAAGGGTAATCATCCCAAATATGCACATTGTTATCGACAAGATATTTAATATTCGTCTGTCCTGACATGAACCAATACAATTCATGTAACACACCTTTCCAGTACACTTTCTTCGTCGTCAACAGTGGGAATCCTTTTGAAAGATCATAGCGAGTCTGTCTACCAAAAACACTTCGGAGTTGGATATCCGTCCCGCGGTCAACCTTTTTGATTCCAGTATCGAGGACTTCTTGAAGCAAATCAAGGTATTGATATTCGGGATGTTTCACTGCCATAGTACCCTACAAATATAAAACTCAACAAAACGATTGTCAATGAGTGTTATCAAGCGAGTGAATAAATTTTTTTGAGCACAGCCGTGTTTGAGCATAGCGAGTTACTGCGCGGAAAAAAAATTTCATTCACGAGCGGACATATCAATAAAAAATTCGTGTAAACGCGTATCCTTCGTCAATTCCGGATGAAATGAAGTGACAAGCATATTTTTTTGTCGTGCAGCAACAATTGTACCGTCTTCAAGTTTTGCCAAAATCTCAACACCTTTTCCTGCTGAAACAATCAACGGCGCACGAATAAAGGTCGCATGCATTGGCTTCTCCAACCCTGTAATCGAAAGTTCCGTTTCGAAACTATCAATCTGCCGACCGAACGCATTCCGACTCACCGTAATATCCATAAGACCTAAAGGATCAGGCCTATCCTGCACTAATTTTTTGGCAAGAAGAATCATTCCTGCACATGTCCCCCAAACAGGAAGTCCTTGTGAAATTTTATCAAAGAGTGGTTTGCGAAGAGCAAACACATCCATAAGATTTGCCATCGTCGTACTTTCACCACCGGGAAAAATAATCCCATCAAGACCAATCAAATCTTGCGGCAAACGGACTTCACGGGTTGAGATACCAAGTGAC
>DATIGJ010000002.1:0-3438 GCA_035454765.1 Patescibacteria group bacterium | reverse complement strand
ATTGTTTTCCCAACAGTATTTTCACAATATAAAGATTTGTTGATCGCTGATACTGTTGTGCTCCTCCATGGACGGATAAACCGTCGGGATGAAGAATTAGCGATAATTCTTGAAAAAATCAGTGTCCCAACACCGAATGCTTCTTGACTTAATCAATCTCACAAATTAAAATATACTTGCCTGATTTTTCAGGTCTTTTTTAGTTTATGACGACACTTTCGGCAGAAACAATTTTTCATATCGGATCCTTTCCTGTCACCAATACTTTCATTGATACTCTTCTTATTGACGCAGTCATTATCGCTCTAATTATTGTAATCAATAAAAATCTCAAACTCATTCCAGGAATGTTTCAAAACCTGATTGAGTCCCTTATTGAAGTGATCAATAATCTTACTGAATCTGTTGCAGGAGATCGGGCAAAAAAAATCTTCCCCTATTTTATGTCGTTTTTTATAATTATTCTCCTTTCTAACTGGAGCGAATTATTGCCAGTGTTTACTGCAATCGGCTTTTATCATCATGGTGAACATGGAAATACATTTGTTCCGTTCCTTCGAAGCCCGTCAACAGATCTCAATTTTACTCTCGCACTTGCACTTGTCTCAATCGTTGCAACACATACTATGAGTATCAAAACTCTCGGATTCAAAGAATATATCAGTAGATTTTTATCATTTAATCCTTTTAATCTGTTTATCGGACTGTTGGAGCTTATTTCTGAATTTACTAAAATTATCTCTTTCTCTTTCCGTCTTTTTGGTAATATCTTTGTTGGCGGTGTAATGCTTGCATCACTGACAGCAGTTGGGGCTTTTCTTTTACCGCTTCCTTTGATAGCATATGAGTTGGCTGTTGGTGTCATTCAAGCAGTAATTTTTGGTATGCTGACTATGGCATTTATGTCAATCCTTACTACACCACATAGTGAGGGCAAACATTAGAGGGGGTGATTGATTTATGGAGATTACAGTAACAGGAGGTATTATCGCAGCAATCGGAGGTCTTGGTCCAGGTATTGGTATCGGACTGATCGGCGCTAAGGCGCTTGAAGCATTGGGACGCAACCCTGAAGCATCAGGACGTATTATCCCAATCATGTTCGTTGCAATGGGTTTTGCTGAAGCTATTGCTATTTACTCTTTAGTTTTCGCATTCCTTTAATCAGAATTACGAAACAGGAATTAAGAATTAAGGTAAATTCGAAACCCTTGATTCTTGATTCGTAATTCTTGAGAAAAAAATAATATGGAAGAAGTATTGCATAATTTTGGCGTTGAGTGGCAATTAGTGCTTGCTCAGGTCATTAATTTTTTAATTATTTTTTATTTGTTGAAACGGTTTCTCTACAAACCGGTGTTTAATCTGCTAAAAAAAAGAGAAAATGCAATTAAACAAGGCTTAAGTAAAGCAGACGAAAGTAAAAAAGCGCTCGAAGAAGCATTAGAAAAAGAGAAAAAAATTATTAAAGAAGCACAAGAAACGGCAAAAAAAATTATCCAAGAAGCAAAAGAACAAAGTGAAACAGTTGGAAAAAATATTGAAGAGAAAGCAAAAAAACAGGCTGACAGCATGATTGAAAGTGCCCGAACACAAATTGATCTTGAAACACGAAAGGCAGAAAAAGAACTTGAAAAACATGTTAGTGAACTGGCAATTACCTTACTGAAGAAATCACTTGACAATGTCTTTACTGGAAAAGAACAATCTGAAATTGTAGCAAAAGCAGTAAAATCATTAAAAAGTAACTAAAATTTATGAACAAAAAAAAGCACATACAACAATTAGTCGTGGAAAGCTATAATGGCGATGATTTAGATGCAAAAACTGTTGAGTTGATTGCTGATCATATGAATAGGCAAACAATGAAACAATATATCAGTCTGTTAAAACAGAACGAAAAGAAAAAACAGGTCATTATTACTTCACCACGTTCATTGAGTGATGCTGATAAAAATAATTTAAAAAAACTTTTTCCAAAGAAAAAAATAATGTACATTCTTGATCCGGAAATGATCAATGGTATTCAAGTTACTGACAATAATCAAGCATATGATCTTAACCTAAATCAAACATTTCATGATATAATAGATCACATAAATAAATATGATTGATAACAAAGCAATCCTTGAAAAATTAGAAAAAAGACTCAGCACGTTTAATGCTGACCCCAAAACACAAAATATCGGTCGCGTCGAAAAAAATACCGACGGCGTTATCCAAGCATCAGGACTCACCAACGCATTCATGGGAGAAATCATTGCTTTCCAAGATGGCAGTGAAGGATTTATTCTCAACCTTGACGAGGATAGTGCATCAATTATTTTGCTCTCTGGTGGTAAAGACATCAAAGAAGACGATATCATTAAAACAACAGGCCGTCATCTTACCATTAATGCATCAGAAGATCTCTTGGGTCGCGTCATTAATCCACAAGGACAACCACTTGATGGTAAAGCAAGTATCAAAAAAGGTAAAGAAATGTCGCTCGAAAAAATTGCAGCAGGTGTTGTCGAACGTATCGATGTGAATACCCCACTGAAGACTGGTATTAAAGCAATCGATGCAATGTTCCCTATCGGTCGAGGACAGCGAGAACTGATTATTGGAGATCGGGGTCTTGGAAAAACAGCAATCGCCATTGATACTATTATTAATCAAAAAAATCAGGCAAAAGGACAAAAAAGAGTTATCTGTATTTATGTTGCAATCGGACAAAAACAAAGTTCTGTTGCACAGGTCGTTGATAAATTAAGACAAGAAGATGCACTTCCCTACACGATCGTCATTGCAGCAAGTGCATCAGAATCAGCAGCATCACAATATCTTGCACCATATGCAGGTTCCGCTGTTGCTGAATACTTCCTCGAAAAAGGCGAAGATGTACTGATTGTCTATGATGATTTGACCAAACACGCATGGGCATACCGACAATTATCACTGGTTCTTCGCAGACCTGCAGGTCGTGAAGCATATCCAGGAGATATTTTTTATCTTCACTCACGCCTTCTTGAACGATCCGTTCGTCTCAATGATAAAAATGGTGGCGGATCAATTACTGCACTCCCTATTATCGAAACGCAAGCAGGTGATATTTCAGCATATATTCCGACAAATGTTATCTCAATTACTGACGGTCAGATCTTTTTGGTTGCAGATCTTTTCAATTCAGGTGTTAGACCTGCGATCAATACCGGTACATCCGTTTCCCGTGTTGGTGGAGCAGCTCAAACCGGTGCGATGAAATCAGTTGCAGGAAAAATGAAACTTGAAATGTCCCAATTTAGAGAACTTGCTGCTTTTGCACAGTTTGGTAGTGAACTGGATGCAGCAACACAAGCACAACTTGATAGAGGAAAAAGGACCAATGAGATACTCAAACAATTACAGTATCAACCACTCCCTGAAGCTTTTGAAGTGTTAAGTATTGCTTCAGTT
>DATIGJ010000001.1:0-5029 GCA_035454765.1 Patescibacteria group bacterium | reverse complement strand
TCTCAATAAAAATTTCCCCGGCGTCGGTCAACACCGCCTTGACTTCTTTCAGGAAGGTACGAAAATCAGGAATGTGTGAGTAGACGTTAATTAAAGAAACAACGTCAAATTTTTCCTCAATCTCATTGAGGTAGCATTCCTTAATCATAAGCCCCCTTTTTCGAGCGTGATCTGCTTTAGGCTTCATGGGTTCCAATCCTATAATTTTGCTGCCAGCGGGTGCAAGCAAAGAAACGGCCTCGACCACTTCTCCATACCCCGCTCCAATATCAAGCCAGGACAAGGGCCTGGAGCCAGCCCACAGATCACTAAATACTTCCGCGAGGACTTTTTGATAAAGGTCGACCTTACCAGCTACCCGGTTGCCAATGGCGGTTCTGCCGTGTTCGACGTCACTGTGAACTCCTGTTTTTACAGCTTCGCTGATCAATGACAAAGAGGGACGTGGATTCACATAAATCAACCCACAATCCAAACACTTAACCGCCGTATAGCCGTTTTCTGTGGCCCAAGGCTGACTATTAGCCCCCCCACAGTACAGGCAATTGATTGATTCTTTTGGTACGTTCATGTTGAACCCCACTTCCGGCAGTTGGGACCAGCAAAGCTACAATATTCATGTATCCATACAAGGGAAACGCCTGCAACGGCCTGAATTGCGGTAGTGATTGCACAGAGAAATCATTACTTTTGCCACTTTTGAGAAAAGGACAAGGTTGCCAAGTAATGCTGACATTTAAACTAGAGAAAATCAAGCTCAGTAACTTCCTGCTACTGGTTATTTTCTATTTTCTACTGTTTATTTGTTTCGTTCTAGTAGTAAAAGATTTCTGGGAATACAAAAAAGTTGGCTTCGTATGCAAGACCGATTACTGGAAGTTCTCAATAAGCGTCGTTTTGGTATTGTTGAATTGTGTTTTACTAACAGTCGTCAAGATCAAGGATTTTCTTTATGCGATTGCCACTCTACTTTTGCTCTTTTTCGTATTTCCAAGTTCTATACTTTTTACAAATCTAGATAAGGTTGATTACCGGATCTTTTTATCCCAGAATTTGCTTTTTCTCACTGTTATATTGTTTGGAAAAGCAAAGTTCAAAATCAGGTCCCAAAAATTTGATGTAGTCGAATCGCAAAGGCTCCTTTTGTTTGTGATGGTTATCGGATTTATTCCTTTTTTTATTCTCTATCTGCCCTACATTAACCTGAAGAACTTTCTGTTGATTGATATTTACGAAACGAGGGAATTGATGAGTAAAAGTGTTAATAATTTTTACACCAACTATACTTATTCTTGGTTCAATAAATTCATAATACCGTGTTTGCTGGTTTTTGGAATTTACACCAGGAACATATTTATAATTATAGTCTCTTCTGCCCTACTAATTTTTTTGTTTCTGTGTGGTGCTCACAAAGCGGTTTTCGTTGGCTTCGTGTTGGTCGTGCTTCTCTATCGCTATGACTACCTTCAAAAAATAAACTACATTCTTAAGTTGGTAATATGCCTGGCATGCCTGTCGCTGTTCATATTTTATGTTTTTGAGAACGATTTTCTTATGCTCATGTCTATAAGACGCTCGTTTATTTTGCCAAGCTTTCTCGATGTTCTGTATTTTGATTTTTTCAGGGACAATCATATGTATTGGTCAGAATCCATAGACCTTGGCATCCTTAGGTATCCCTATCCATATGAGCATTCTTTCATGATCGGACACAAATACTTTGGCCTGTTGGAGTTTGGAGCAAACAATGGAATTATCTCGGATGGGTTTATGAATTGGGGTATGATCGGTGTAGTAATCAATATAATTATTGTCAGCGCGTACGTGTCGGTCCTAAATCAGTTGAACATTAGCAGCAGGTTTTTTGGTTTGTTCTTCGTGCTCATTTTTCTTTTGGTCAGTTCTTCGTTGACTACGATGTTATTGACACACGGTGGAATTATCCTCATGCTTCTTTCTTTCTTTTTTATGCGGAATACTCGCGAACAAATGGGATAACATGGAAAAAGTATTGATTCTAACCAAAACGAATTGGAACGAGGCGCCGCGCATCCGTCATCAGATAACCCGCCTTCTAAAACGGAGGGGGTACCAGATCGTATTTGTCGAGAAGAATTCATACAAGAATTTTCTGATCAAGAACAGAATAGAAGAGGGTATAGAATTTTTTGCCCATGCGGAACTGATCCATCATCAACTAAGGTATTTTAAGGTAATACAATGGGCGAACAATTTTGTTGTGCAACTTTATCTTCGGAAAATACTTAAAAGGATAGAATTCGATTTCATCATGAATTTTTCATATGATTATTCTTTCTTGAGGAAGCTTGCGCCAGGCAAGAAGATCATCACAGTAATTGAAGATGATTTTGAAACTCAGGCCAAATTTGGAATGACACGTCAAATTCGAAATCAAGTCGCTGCAACATGTAAAATGTCGGACAGCGTTCTTACTGTATCTTATCCATTGATGACGAAGCTGAAAACATATAATGCCAATGTCAAAATGCTATTTCCATGGAGCGAACGCGTATACACCCCACCATCGAGAACTGTTGAAAGAAACACTGTTCTATACTTTGGTTATGTACACAGGTTGGAGTGGAATGTCATAGAGCGGCTGATTAAGGAGACGAGCTATAATTTCCGCTTTGTAGGGCCCACAGCCAAGAGCAATGACGAAAGAATGATCGAGCATCTGAAGCGGATGTATTCAAACTTTGAATATATTCCATACAGTAGCATCGCCGATTTGAAGCTGGAAGATGTGTTTTGCTCCATTCTGCCCTATGATCCCGAAATTAAAAGTGTTCAGGCATGTACGATAAGTAATCGAGCATTCAACCTTCTTTCGCTCGGACTTCCGTTAGCCTACGCTGATCTAAAATACCTGATCGAGGCCCCTGAAACCGTTATTACCAAAAGCCGGTCGGTAGAAGAGTATAAAATGACATTGAATTTTTTTAAAGAAAACTTCTATGATGTGCAAAAAGATATTGAGACATTTTTAAGTAGTCACTATGAAAACGACAGGTGGAAAATATTGGAAGAGGCAATTAACGAATAGCCGGGCTCAAAAACCTTTGGTCCAAATTTCCTGCCATAGTATTTTATTTAACAAAAATTAGCATGAGGAACAGGTCTTATCAAATCTGTACAAACTGCGTCATGGACACCACTGATTCGAAGATTACATTCGATGAAAAAGGAGTCTGCGATCACTGCATTGATTATTATAGCAACATCCTTCCAAATTGGCACACCGACGAAAGAGGAAGAGCAGAACTTGAGAAAATCGTCACGAAAATAAAAAAGGAAGGTCAAGGTAAAGACTTTGATTGTATCATGGGAATGAGCGGAGGGATCGACAGCTCTTATCTTACTTATTGGGCAAAGGAATTAGGACTGCGGCCGTTGGTTTTTCACGTTGATGCGGGATGGAATTCGCAACAGGCGGTTAATAACATCGAGGTGTTAGTGGATAAACTTGGGTTGGACTTGTACACTGAAGTTATCGACTGGGAGGAGATGAAAGATCTTCAGCTCGCATTTTTCAAGGCTGGTGTCCCACATATTGACACCCCACAGGATCATGCCTTCTTCGCTACGATGTACAAGTTTGCGCACAAGCATAACATCAAGTACATCCTGACCGGGGCGAATTATTCCACCGAATGTATCCGCAACCCAATTGAATGGATGTATTATCAATCGGACCTCACGCAACTTAAAGATATTCATAAGAAATTTGGCACTCGTCCATTGAAGAACTTCCCGTTGACAAGTATTTTAAAGCACAAGGTTTATCTTCGATACATCAAAGGAATTCAGGTGGTGACCCCATTGAACTATGTACCGTACAACAAAGAAGAAGCTATGCAGTTGTTAGTGGACAAATTCGGATGGCAACGGTACCCGCAGAAACATTTTGAGTCCCGCTTTACAAAATTTTATGAAGGCTACTGGCTTCCTAAAAAGTTCGGTTACGACACACGTAAGGTCCAATACTCGAGTCTTATTCTCACGAAACAAATGACGCGCGACGAGGCTCTTGAAAAGTTGAAGAAACCTCCATATGATGAGAACACAATCGCGCAGGATTTTGAATACATTGCTACAAAACTGGGTATTACCGTTGCCGAGCTTCAGGGGTATTTCGATGCTCCTAATAAGTCGTACAAAGACTACAAGACGCAAGAAAGTGTTTATAAAATCGGGGCGAGGATTATGAGAGCCCTGGGACTGGTGAGAGGAGGCAAGCGATGATAACAATTATAAATTATGGGTCAGGGAATATCCAGGCGATCGGGAATATTTATAAGAGACTAAACATTGATTTTACTATTGCCGAGGACGCGGCGGGACTGGAGGCAGGGACCAAGCTAATTCTGCCCGGCGTGGGTGCATTCGATAAAACCATGCAGCAACTCATCGATTCGGGCCTGAAAGCAAAACTTGATGAACTAGTTCTTGTTAAGAAGGTGCCGGTTCTCGGGATCTGCGTGGGTATGCAAATACTGGCAAAGAAAAGTGAAGAGGGCGCCCTTCCAGGATTGGGTTGGATCGATGGGGTTGTAAAGAAGATCGACGTTTCAAAGTTCACTCACAAACCGCACCTTCCACACATGGGTTGGAATAGCGTCAAACCTCTTGTTGAACACCCAATGCTGAAAGGCATCGACCTGGAAACGGGATTTTACTTTTTGCACTCTTATTATTTTACATGTACTCATCCTGAGAATATTTTGTGTACAACTGACTACGGTGATGTACTGGCTACTGGTGTCTATTCAGGTAACATCTATGGTATGCAATTTCATCCCGAGAAAAGCCATAGTAATGGTATTCAATTGTTAAAGAATTTTGCTGAACTCTGAAAATGCTGCGACCACGAATCATTCCATGCCTTCTTGTACATAACCGCGGTTTGGTTAAGACCGTTAACTTCAAGGATCCCAAGTATGTCGGTGACCCGATCAATGCGGTGAAGATTTTTAACGAGAAGGAAGTTGATGAGCTGATCGTCCTT